>NZ_CAKAKL010000004.1:257500-432657 GCF_916619195.1 Inquilinus sp. Marseille-Q2685 | reverse complement strand
GCGATCCGCTGGCCATAGTCGACCCCGGGCTGCGGCGCCTCCACCGCTTCCGTGCGGGTGGCCTCGATGATCTCCATATGGACGTCCGCCGCCCTCGCGGCCCCCGATCCCAACCTGCGAGCCGACGCCCACGCAGCCTTTCCCTCCCTTGCCGGAGGGCGGAGGGGGCTGCGTGCGTCCGTGCGCCTATGGCGTCACCCGGCCGGGACCGGGTCCTCCCTCGAACAGGCCGGTCGGCAGCCCGTCGATGCTGTGGGTGTTCTTCTGCCGGCGATAGGCCTCCAGCCCCTCCTGCTTCTCCTTCGCCTCGGCCCAGCGCGCCAGGGTCGGCCGTTCGCCGACATGGTCGAACAGCGGCACGCCGAAGCCGCAGGAGGTCTGCACCAGGTCGATGTCGAGCCGCACCATCTGCCGGGCGCCCAGCGGCTCCTCGCCACCGAATTCCGCCGCCAGCAGGCGGGCATAATCCGGGCCGCCGCGGCGCAGCACCCGGCCGGCGCCGTACAGCCGCAGGATCATCGGCGCGCCCTCGAAGGCGCAGAACATCATCGTCAGCCGGCCGGTGGCGCGCAGATGCGCCGCGGTCTCGTTGCCGCTGCCGGTCAGGTCGAGATAGACGACCGTGTTCGGCCCCAGCACCCGCAGCATGTCGGTGCCGCGCGGCGAGACGTTGACGCGCCCGGTCGCGGCGGCGGAGGCGGTGAAGAACACCCTCTGCCGCAGGATGAACTCCCGCAGGGCCGGCGGGATCTCCGGGAACTGCTTGGCCATGGCTCTTCCTTCCGCGGACGGCGCCGGATCGTAGCCGACATGCACCAGACCGCGAAAGCGTCAGGGCCGGCTGGGCCGGATCACGCAGGAGATGTTGGCGCCCCGGACATAGGTATAGGTGCGGTCGGACAGCCAGCCGGTGCGGTAGGTGTAGATCGTCCCGGTCGGATCGACCGAGACGCCGTAGACGTCGGAGGTGGCGAACACGATCACGCCGCGCGCGCTGGTGCAGATGATGGAGTAAGATTCCATCTCGTCGACCGGGGTCGGCCGCTCGGCCGCCCGGGACGAGGCAGCGGCGATCAGGCAGGCCGCGATCGCCGTCCCGCACAGGATCCGCTGAACCGTCACACGCCTCATGGCCAGTCCCATGACCTGCCGGGCAGGCATCATATCAGCGGCCTCGAGGCCCTATCCATCAGCCTTTTTTCGTCATGGCGAGGCGCGCAGCGCCGTGGCCATCCAGAGGGCGGTGCCGCTGGATGGCCACGCCCTTTCGGGGCTCGCCATGACAGGTTGTTGGCAGGAGAGGCGGCCTACGCCTCGGCCGCCTCGCTGTTGCGCGGCGCGGCCGGCATGCCGATGGCGTGATAGCCGCCGTCGACATGGTGCACCTCGCCGGTGACGCCGGTCGACAGCGGTCCCAGGAGATACAGGGCGGCGCCGCCGACCTCGTCCAGGGTGACGTTCTTGCGCAGCGGGCTGTTCTGCTGGTTGAAGCGGAACACGTAGCGCGCGTCGCCGATGGCGCTGCCGGCCAGGGTGCGCATCGGCCCGGCCGAGATGGCGTTGACCCGGACCCCCTGCGGGCCCAGATCCGCCGCCAGGTAGCGCACGCTGGCCTCCAGCGCCGCCTTGGCCACGCCCATGACGTTGTAGTTCGGCATCACCCGCTCGGCGCCGAGATAGGTCAGCGTCAGCAGGCTGCCGCCGTCCGGCATGATCGCCGCCGCCCGCTTCGCCAGCGCGGTGAAGCTGTAGCAGCTGATCCGCATGGTGCGGCTGAAGTTCTCGGCCGTGGTGTCGAGGTAGCGGCCCTTCAGCTCTTCCTTGTCGGAATAGGCGATGGCGTGGACCAGGAAGTCGATCGACCCCCATTCCGCGCCCAGCCGGTCGAACAGGGCGTTGATCGTGCCCTCGTCCTCGACGTCGCAGGGCGCCAGGAAGCTGGCGCCGATCGACTGGATCAGCGGCTCGACCCGCTTGCGGAAGGCGTCGCCCTGGTAGGTGAAGGCCAGCTCCGCCCCCTCGCGCGCCAGCACCGAGGCGATGCCCCAGGCGATCGAGTGGTTGTTGGCGACGCCCATGATCAGGCCGCGTTTGCCGGCCATCAGGCCGGTGCCGCGGCTTTCGGTCGTAGAGGAGGTCATGCAGCGTACCGCTTGAAGACGAGCGTCGCGTTGGTGCCGCCGAAGCCGAAGCTGTTGGAGAGCACGCAGTTCAGCCCGGCGTTGTCGATCCGCTCGCGCACGATCGGGAAGCCCTCGGCCGCGGGGTCGAGGGTCTCGATGTTGGCGCTGGCGGCGATGAAGTCGTGCTTCATCATCAGCAGGGAATAGATCGCCTCGTGCACCCCGGCCGCGCCCAGCGAATGGCCGGACAGCGACTTGGTCGAGTTGATCTTGGGGGCGCGGTCGCCGAACACCTCGCGGATCGCCCCCAGCTCGGTGACGTCGCCGACCGGGGTCGAGGTGCCGTGGGCGTTGATGTAGTCGACCGGCCCGTCGACCGTGGCCAGCGCCTGGCGCATGCAGCGCACCGCGCCCTCGCCCGAGGGGGCGACCATGTCGTAGCCGTCCGAGGTGGCGCCGTAGCCGACCAGCTCGCCATAGATCTTGGCGCCGCGGGCCTTCGCGTGCTCCAGCTCCTCCAGCACCACGGTGCCGCCGCCGCCGGCGATGACGAAGCCGTCGCGGTCGCGGTCATAGGCGCGGCTGGCGCGCTCCGGCGTGTCGTTGAAGCGCGAGGAGAAGGCGCCCATGCTGTCGAACAGCACCGACAGGGTCCAGTGCAGCTCCTCGCCGCCGCCGGCGAAGACGATGTCCTGCTTGCCCCATTGGATCAGCTCGGCGCCGTTGCCGATGCAATGCGCCGAGGTCGAGCAGGCGGAGGAGATCGAGTAATTGACGCCCTTGATCTTGAACGGCGTCGCCAGCGTCGCCGAGTTGGTCGACGACATGCAGCGCGGGACCATGTAGGGGCCGATCCGCTTCGGCCCCTTGTCGCGGGTGATGTCCGCGGCGTCGACCTGGTTCGAGGTCGACGGCCCGCCGGATCCCATGATCAGCCCGGTGCGCTCGTTCGAGACGTCGCTCTCCTCCAGCCCGGCATCGGCGATGGCCTGGGCCATGGCGATGTAGTTGTAGGCGGCGCCCGGTCCCATGAAGCGCAGGATGCGCCGGTCGACATGGTCGGCCGGGTCCAGCTTCACCGTGCCGTGGACGTGGCAGCGGAAGCCCAGTTCCTTGTACTCCGGCGCCGCGACGATGCCGGAACGGCCCTCGCGCAGGCTGGCGGTGACTTCGTCCTGGTTGTTGCCGATGCTCGAGACGATGCCGAGCCCGGTGACGACGACGCGTCGCATGGTGGTTCTCCGCGGTTCGTCAGAACGCTTCGGCCGACGTGAACAGGCCGACCCTCAGATCCTTGGCCTCGAAGATGATCTTGCCGTCGACGGCGACGCTGCCGTCGGCGATGCCCAGCACCAGCTTGCGGTTGATCACCCGCTTCAGGTCCAGGCGGTAGGTGACGAGCTTGGCGTCGGGCAGCACCTGGCCGGTGAACTTCACCTCGCCGGTGGACAGCGCCCGGCCTTTGCCCGGCGCCCCGGTCCAGCCGAGGAAGAACCCCGTCAGCTGCCACAGCGCGTCGAGGCCCAGGCAGCCCGGCATCACCGGGTCGTTCTCGAAATGGCAGGCGAAGAACCACAGGTCCGGGCGGATGTCGAGCTCGGCCACGGCCTCGCCCTTGCCGTAGGCGCCGCCGTTGTCGTTGATGGTGGTGATCCGGTCCATCATCAGCATGGGCGGCAGCGGCAGCTTGGCGTTGCCAGGGCCGAACAGCTCGCCATGCGCGCAGGACAGCAGGTCTTCGTAGGTGTAGCTCGATTTACCGGTCACGGCCGCGTTGGCGCCTTCCATGGTCTCACCGACGCGCGCGACTGTAGCGTTTTTTCGGGGGCGCACAAGCCGCGAGTCGGGCGGCGGCAACGGCCATCCGACGTAGATGCGGGTTATGGTCGCGGCGAACGGGCATTGCCTGCGGCCGTCCGGCACCCTAGCTTCGGGGGATCACGGCAAACTGGACCCGCGCATGACCGTCTGGCGGACGACCCTTCTGGCCTCCTGTGTCGCGGCGACGGCGGTGCTGCGGCCGCCGGCCGCCGAGGCCGCCACCGATCCGCGCACGGTCTCGGGCGCCTATCTCGCCGGCGCCCATGCGCTGGCCGCCCGCGACCTCTCCTCCGCCGGCCGGTTCTTCAGCCAGGTGCTGGCGACCGACCCGGACAACTTGGCGCTGCTGCGGCGCAGCTTCACCCTGACCCTGGCCGGCGGCGACGTCGAGGGCGCCGCCAAGCTGGCCCAGCGCCTGGACACGGCGGACACCGCCGACCAGCTGGTCCGCATCACCCTGATCCTGCACGACGCCAAGGCCGGCAAGTGGCGCGACGCCCTGGCCCGTCTCAGGGCGATGGAGACGGCGGGCACCGCCCGGTCGGTCACCCCGATCATCGCCGCCTGGCTCCGGGTCGGCGCCGGCGACGGCAAGGCGGCGCTGTCCAGCCTCGACCCGCTGCTGAAGCAGCCGCGGCCGGATGCGCTGGCCTCGATCCAGAAGGCGCTGCTGCTCGACACTCTCGGCGACCTCGACGGCGCCCGGGCGGCCTATGAGGCGCTGGGCGAGATGGGCGGCACGGTGCGGCTGGTCGAGGGCCTGGCCGGCGTCTATCAGCGCCAGGGCCAGCGCGACAAGGCGCGCCAGCTCTACCGCAGCTTCGCCGACCAGAACGGCGACAACCTGCTGCTCGAGCCGGCGATCCAGCGCCTGGACAAGGGCGAGCGGCCGCAGCCGATCATCGGCAGCCCGGCCGAGGGGCTGGCCGAGGCCCTGTTCTACATCGCCAGCGCCGTCAGCCAGGACCGTGACGCCGAAGGCGGCGACACCGCGCTGATCTACACCCGCCTGGCGCTGTATCTGCGGCCCGACTTCCCGGTGGCGCAGATGCTGCTGGGCGACATCCTGGCCGGGCAGGACCAGTACCGGAACGCGATCGCTGCCTATGAGGCGCTGCCGGACGGCACCCCGGCCGGCTGGATGGCGCGGCTGCGCGAGACCCTGGCCTATGAGGGGCTGGAGGAGTTCGACCAGGGCATCGCGCTCGCCTCCGACCTGGTGTCGGAACGGCCGGACAGCCCGGCCGGCTATCTCCGCCTCGCCGACCTGTATCGGGCGAAGCAGGACTTCGCCTCCGCTGTCGTCGCCTATGACGACGCGGCGCGCCGGCAGAAGCGGCTGGAGGAGGTGGACTGGACCTTCCTCTACCGCCGCGGCATCGCGCTCGAGCGCGCCGGCCGCTTCGACCGGGCCGAGCAGGATCTGCGCCGCGCCATCGGGCTGAACCCGGAGCACGCCAACCTCCTGAACTATCTCGGCTACTCGCTGCTCGACCGCGGCAAGGACCTGAAGGAGGCGGAGGACCTGATCCGCAAGGCGGTCGACCTGTCGCCGAACGACGGCTACATCATCGACAGCCTGGGCTGGGTCTATTACCGCACCAACCAGATGGACAAGGCGGTGGAGACGCTGGAGAAGGCGATCTCGCTGAAGCCCGAGGACCCGACCATCAACGACCATCTCGGCGACGCCTATTGGCGGGTCGGCCGCAAGCTGGAGGCGCGCTACCAGTGGGAGGCGGCGCTGCGCACCACCGAGGGCGACCCGCCGAAGGACAAGATCGAGGCCAAGCTGGCCAACGGCCTGCCGGCCCAGGAAGCCTCGGCCCCGGTCAAGTCGAACTGATCGTGGTCCGGGGCGGCAAGGCCTGGTCCGGCACCGCGCCGGCCAAGGTCAATCTCTATCTCCACATCGTCGGCAGGCGCGCGGACGGCTATCACCTGCTCGACAGCCTGGTCGTCTTCGCCGATGTCGGCGACCGGCTGACGCTGGAGGCGGCGGACGCACCGCGCCTGGCGGTCACCGGCCCCTTCGCCGGCGCCGTCCCGCCGGGCGACGACAACCTGGCGCTGCGCGCAGTGCGGCGCCTGGCGGCGGCAGTCGGGCGGCCAGACGGCATCGCCGTCATCCTCGACAAGCGGCTGCCGGTGGCGGCCGGGATCGGCGGCGGCTCGGCCGATGCGGCGGCGGTGCTGCGCGGCCTCGCCGTGCTGTGGAACCTGGCGCCGGACGACCCGCGCCTGCTCGAGGTCGCCACCGGGCTCGGCGCCGACGTCCCGGTCTGCCTCGCCGGCCGCACCGCCTGGCTCGGCGGCGTCGGCGAGCGGCTGGAGCCGGGGCCGGACCTGGCCGGCGTGCCGATCCTGCTGGTCAATCCCGGCGTGCCGCTGTCGACGCCCGACGTGTTCCGGGCCCGGCGCGGCGGCTTCTCGGCCGAGGCCCGCTTCGCCGAGGCGCGGCCGGCGCCGGAGCGGCTCTGCGCCCTTCTCGCCGGGCGCGGCAACGACCTGGCCGCGCCGGCGATCGAGCTCGTGCCAGCGATCGGCGATGTGCTGGCGGCGCTCGCGGCGCAGCCGGGCTGCCGCCTGGCCCGGATGTCGGGCAGCGGCGCCACCTGCTTCGGCCTGTTCGACACGCCGGCCGCGGCGACGGCGGCGGAGGCGGCGCTGGCCGGGCGCGGCTGGTGGGCGGCGGCCGCGGCGCTGCTGTAACCGGTCGCAGCCTTCCGGAATGATCGGCGCTGGCCGGCCGGGGCCCGTGCTGGTATGAAGCGCGGTCGCGCGGGATCGACCGATCCGCGCGGTCGACAAGTGCAGCCCGCCACCGGGGCGGCTGCTGGGAATGCGGATGACCGACGCTCTTTCCGCCGCGTCCTCCCGGCCCGGATCCACGGGATCCGCCGGCTGGCTGCGGCTCGGCACCCCCCAGGGGGCGATGTTCTGGCTGATCCTGCTGGGCGGGCTGCTGCGGCTCGCTTTGGCCTGGGCGCTCGGCTATGGCAACGGCGAATCCTACTACGTCGCCACGGCGCGCTTCTGGGCCCTCAGCTATTTCGACCAGCCGCCGCTGTTCCTGTGGCTGACCCACGCGATGATCGGGCTCGGCGACGCCGAGCTGTGGCTGCGCCTGCCCTATGTGCTGATGTTCGGCGTCTCGACCTGGCTGATGTACCGGCTGGGGGCCTGTCTGTTCGGCGCCTGGGCCGGGGTCTGGGCCGCGCTGCTCCTGAACCTCTCGGCCGTGTTCTTCCTCAGCGTCGGCAGCTGGGTGCAGCCGGACGGGCCGCTGTTCCTGTTCCTGCTCGCGGCGGCGTACTGCGTCGCCCGGGTGGTGGTGCCGGAGCCGGAGACGGTGTCGCCCCGCGCCGCCTGGGGCTGGTGGCTCGCCGCCGGGGGCTGCTTCGGCCTGGCGCTGCTGTCGAAGTACCACGCCGTGCTGATCATGGCGGGGCTGCTGCTGTTCCTGCTGACCACGCCGGGCCGGCGGCGCTGGCTGATCCATCCGGCGCCCTGGATCGCTGTCGTCATTGCCGTCGCGATCTTCTCGCCGGTGCTGATCTGGAACGCCGAGAACCAGTGGGTGTCGTTCCTGTTCCAGGGCGGCCGCAGCTCCGGCGGGCGCTTCCGGTTCGACTGGCTGGGCCAGAACATCGGCGGCCAGGCGATCTGGCTCTTGCCCTGGGTCTGGGCGCCGATGATCTGGGTCTTCATCGCCGGGCTGATCCGCGGCCCGAAGGACCTGCGCGGCTGGTTCCTGGTCAGCCTCGCCATCATCCCGATCCTGCTGTTCACCGCGGTCGCCTCCTGGGCCAGGATCGGCGCCCATTTCCACTGGCAGGCGCCGGGCTACCTGCTGCTGTTCCCGCTGCTCGGCGCCGCCACGGCGCGATGGCTCGAGGCCGGCAGCCGGACCGCCCGGATCTGGCTCAAGGCCTCGGGCATCGCGACGGTGGTGGTCCTGGTCGTCCTGGGCAGCCACGCCGCCACCGGCTGGATGCGGGCACTGCCCGGGCTGGGGCCGACCGAGATCTGGGACCCGACTCTGGAGGGGCTGGACTGGACCGACCTGCGCGCCGCGGCGCAGGAGCGCGGCTGGTATGACCGGCCGGGCCTGTTCGTGGTCGGCACGCAATGGCACCAGACCGGCAAGATCGACGTCCAGCTCGGTGACCGGCTGCCGGTGCTGTGCCTGTGCCGCGACCCGCGCAACCTGGCCTTCGGCTGGAACCAGATGGACTTCGCCGGCCATGACGCGGTCATCATCGGCCAGGACGAGTTCCTGAAGGATTTCGACGAGCGCTGGCGGCCCTACTTCGCCTCGGTCGAGCCGCAGCCCGACATCATCGTCCATCGCGGCGGCCGGGCCGAGCTGACCCTGCACGTCTACACCGCGCGCGGCTTCAAGGCGCCGTGGCCGCTGCCGCTGCCGCCGGACGCGCCCTGGGTGACGACCAAGTGATGCGCTACGAACTCGCCGTGGTGGTGCCGACGCTGAACGAGGTCGGCAATGTCGGGCGGCTGGTCGAGCTGCTCGACCAGGCGCTCGCCGGGATCGCCTGGGAGGTGATCTTCGTCGACGACGATTCGACCGACGGCACCGCCGAGGCGGTCTACAAGATCGCCGAGACCCGCGACAATGTCCGCTGCCTGAAGCGGATCGGCCGGCGCGGCCTGTCCTCGGCCACCGTCGAGGGCATGATGGCGACCGGCGCGCCCTATCTGGCCGTGATGGACGCCGACCTGCAGCACGACGAGACGCTGCTGCCGAAGATGCTGGAGCGGCTCAAGGCCGACAAGCTCGACATCGTCGTCGCCAGCCGCTTCCTCCCGGGCAGCGATCTCGGCACCTTCTCGGAGAAGCGCGAGCGCCTGTCCGGCCTCGGCATCCGCCTCGCCCGCATGGTGGTGCCGAAGGAGCTGACCGATCCGCTCAGCGGCTTCTTCATGCTGCGCCGGCCGCTGATCGAGGAGGTGGCGGACCGGCTGAACGGGCAGGGCTTCAAGATCCTGCTCGACATCTTCGCCTCGGCCGGGCGCACGCTGCGCTTCGCCGAGCTGCCCTTCGTCTTCCGCAGCCGGCTCAGCGGCGAGAGCAAGCTGGACTTCGCCGTCAGTCTGGAATTCCTGATGCTGATCTTCGACAAGCTGCTGGGCGGCACGATCCCCGCCCGCTTCATCCTGTTCGTCATGGTCGGGCTGTCCGGCGTGGCGGTGCAACTGGCCCTGGTCGGGCTGTTCCTGCATGCCTTCGGCTGGGACTTCTACTGGGCCCAGGCGGCGGCGACGGTCGGGGCGATGACCTCGAACTTCGCCCTCAACAACCGCATCACCTACCGCGACAAGCAGCTGCGCGGCCGCGACTTCCTGCGCGGCCTGCTGTCCTTCTATGCCGCCTGCGCCATCGGCGCCGTGATCAACCTGCAGGTGGCGGAGTTCCTGTTCGAGCAGCAGGTGCCCTGGGCGCTGGCCAGCTTCCTCGGCGCCGCCCTGTCCTCGGTCTGGAACTTCGGCGTCACCTCGACCTTCACCTGGAGCAAGCGCCACCGCCCGCGGACCCAGGCAGCCGGGGAATAGCGTCCGGCCGCCTGGAGCGCGGACGTCAGCAGACCGCCGGCTCGGTCTCGCGCCGGAACGACCGGAACAGCTCGCCGACGCTGCGCGTACCGGTCTCGACCAGGTCGAAGCGGCGGCCGAAGCGGATCCAGTCGACCATCAGCCCGACCATAAGGCAGGTCAGGGTGCTGGCCGCCACCTCCGGCGGCCAGGCCGGGCTCAGCCGGCCGGACTCCTGAGCCATCTTGAAGGCCCGGTTCATCGTCGCGCGCATGTGGTCGTGCGCCTCGCGCTGGCGGGCCAGCGCCGCCAGCATCTCGCCGACATACTCGCAGCGGCAGGTCAGGATGGTGAAGACGCGCTGGCGCTGCTCGTCCTCGGTCAGGGCGACGAAGCTCTCGACCGTCGCCTGCTCGATCAGCCCCAGCGGGTCGGGATGGCCGTCGGCCATCGCCCGCTCGACGATGTCCTCCGCCGGCAGCTTCACCCGCTCGTGCAGCGCCTCGAACAACTCGACCTTGTTCTTGAAGTGCCAATAGATGGCGCCGCGGGTCACCCCGGCGGCGTTCGCGATCAGCTCCAGCGAGGTGCGCGACACCCCGTCGACGAAGAACAGGCGCTCCGCAGCGTCCAGGATCTTTTGCCGGGTCTCTTCCGCCTCGGCCTTGGTGCGGCGTGCCATGTCTCTACTCCTCTCCCCCTTTTTCCTCTTTACATACGTGCAAGTATGTATATAAGTCCATCCCATCGTGCCGCTTCGGAGGCCCCGAGGCGTGTGCGGTGCAAAAGAATCCGACAGCGGGAAGGGGTTGTCGTGAGCTTAGCCATCCGGGGGCCGGAGCATGCCCCGACGGAATTCCGTCTTTCCGAGGGCCGGCTTCCACGTCTCTCCCGATAACAAATCTTAACAGTCGGCCCGGGCTCCGGCATTGCCCGGGCAGCCAGGAGCAGGCATTCTGGGGGTATGCCGATATGGCGGTGTGGGGGCCGGGGGAAACGTCGAGGGGGTCTTCCGCATCCCTGATACATACATTCCAGAATGTATGTAAATCAATCCTGCACTGCGTCCTGTCGTCCGAATATGTTGTGCAGTGCAGCAAACTCTCAGGCAAAGGTGCGGTCACCGTGAGCAAGACGTCATCACTTCGCGCCGTCGCGTTGGCCGTCACCCTGGCCGCCGCGCCGATTCTTGCATCTTGCAACGAAAACACCGGTGAAGCCCAGGCCCAGACGCAATCCGCGCCCCCGCCGCCGGAGGTGACGGTGCAGGAGGTGGCGGCCGGTCCGGTGCCGCTGACCTACACCTATGCCGCCCGGGTCTCCGCCTTCCGCGAGATCGAGGTGCGGGCCCGCGTCGGCGGCATCCTGTTGAAGCGCGACTACACCGAGGGCGAGCGGGTGACCGAGGGGCAGGAGCTGTTCCGCATCGACCCCGCCACCTACCAGGCCGAGGTGGCGCGTGCCCAGGCCCAGCTGCAGCAGTCCCAGGCCCAGCTCGCCAACGACCGCATCAACGCCGACCGCGCCGCCAAGCTGTTCGCCGCCCGCGCCGGGTCGGAGCGCGACCGGGACGACACCGCGGCCCAGGTGCGCACCTCCGAGGCGGCGGTGGCCGCCGCCCAGGCGCAGCTGAAGACGGCGCAGCTCAACCTCGACTACACGACGGTGACGGCGCCGCTCGGCGGCATGACCAGCATCGAGGAGGTGCCGGAGGGCAGCCTGATCAGCGTCAACGGCCTCCTGACCCGGATCACCCAGCTGGATCCGGCCTATGTCAGCTTCTCCTTCAGCGACGCCGATTTCGCCGAGATCCGGCGGCTGCTCGACGAGGGCAAGGCCGACGGGCCGAAGGACCGCCGCTTCCCGGTGTCGGTCAGGCTCGGCGACGGGCGGACCTACGATCACGGCGGCACCATCAACTTCACCGACAGCATCGTCGACGACCAGACCGGCACGATTCGCGCTCGCGCCGTGCTGCCGAATGCCCAGGGCCTCCTGATGCCGAACCAGTTCGTCCGGGTCACGGTCAGCGGCCTGACGCTGAAGCAGGGCATCGTGGTGCCGCAGGTGGCGGTGATGCAGGGCCCGCAGGGTCCCTTCGCCTATGCGCTGGGCGAGGGCAACAAGGCCGAGGCCCGGCCGCTGACGCTCGGCCGCGAGGTCGAGGGCGGCTGGCTGGTCGAGAGCGGCCTCAAGGCCGGCGACCGCATCATCACCGAGGGCGTGATCAAGGTCCGGCCGGGCAGCCCGGTGCGGCCGTCCGAAGCCAAGGTCGCGCAGGTGGCCCCGTGATCTCCCGCTTCTTCATCGACAGGCCGGTCTTCGCGGCCGTCCTCTCGATCGTCATCACCCTGGCCGGGCTCGTGGCCATGCGGGTGCTGCCGATCGCGCAGTATCCGGAGATCGTGCCGCCCGAGGTGACGGTCTCGGCCAGCTATTCCGGGGCCAGCGCCGAGACCGTGGCCCAGACCGTCGCCGCGCCGCTGGAGCAGCAGATCAACGGCGTCGACAACATGCTGTACATGCGGTCGACGAACACCGGCGACGGCACCATGACGCTGACCGTCACCTTCAAGATCGGCACCGACCCCGACCAGGCGACGATCAACGTCAACAACCGCGTCCAGCGCGTGCTGCCGACCCTGCCGCAGGAGGTGCAGCGCACCGGCGTCCGCGTCGACAAGAAGTCGAGCTCGATCCTGCAGGCGGTGATCCTGCATGACGAGAGCGGGCAGTACGACCCGATCTACCTGAACAACTACGCGCTGCTGAACGTCATCGACGACCTCAAGCGCGTGCCCGGCGTCGGCGACGCTTCGCTGTTCGGCGCCGGCAAGGACTATTCGATGCGGATCTGGCTGCGGCCGGACAAGCTGGCGCAATACAACCTGACGCCCAGCGACGTCTCCGCCGCGATCCAGGAGCAGAACGCCCAGTTCGCCGCCGGCCGCTTCGGCGAGGAGCCGGACGCGAACGGCCTCGCCTTCACCTATTCGGCGACCACCGACGGCCGCCTGCCGAATGCCGAGGCCTTCGAGAACATCATCCTGAAGTCCGACAGCAACGCGGCGACGCTGCGGCTGAAGGACGTGGCGCGGGTCGAGCTCGGCGCCCAGGCCTACAATTCCGCCGCCAACTACAACGGCAAGCCGGCGGCCGCGATCGGCATCTATCTGCAGCCCGGCGCCAACGCGCTGGAGACGGCGGAGGGCGTAAAGGCCCGGATGGAGGAGCTGAAGCAGGCCTTCCCCGACGGCATCACCTACGCCATCCCCTACGACACCACCCGCTTCGTCCAGGTCTCGATCGACGAGGTGATCAAGACCTTCATCGAGGCGATGGTCCTGGTCGTGCTGGTGGTCTTCGTCTTCCTGCAGAATGTGCGGGCGACGCTGATCCCGGTGATCGCCGTGCCGATCTCGATCCTCGGCACCTTCGCCGGCATGTACATGCTCGGCTTCTCGATCAACCTGCTGACGCTGTTCGGCCTGATCCTGGCCATCGGCATCGTCGTCGACGACGCGATCGTGGTGCTCGAGAATGTCGAGCGCATCATGCGCACCGAGAAGCTGCCGCCGAAGGAGGCGGCGCGGAAGGCGATGGACGAGGTCTCAGGCCCGGTCATCGCCATCGTGCTGGTGCTGTGCGCCGTGTTCGTGCCGGTCGCCTTCATGGGCGGGCTGGCCGGCGAGATGTACCGGCAGTTCGCGGTCACCATCGCGGTGTCGGTCACCATCTCCGGCATCGTCGCGCTGACCCTGACCCCGGCGCTGTGCGCCCTGATCCTGAAGCCCGGCCACCACGAGCCGGCCCGGCCGTTCCGCTGGTTCAACCGGGTTTTCGACGGCATCACCTCGGCCTACACCGCCGGGGTGCGCTTCTTCCTCAAGCGCTTCGCCATCGGCCTGCTGCTGTTCGCAGGCTTCGCCGGGGTGGCGGGCTACCTGTTCCAGAAGATCCCGGGCTCGCTGGTGCCGGACGAGGATCAGGGCTACCTGATCGTTGCCGCTTTCCTGCCGCCCGCCGCCTCGCTGGAGCGGACCGAGAAGGCGCTGTCCGAGGCGACCCGGAACATCCTGAAGCACCCGGCGGTCAGCGAAAGCATCGACGTGCCCGGCTTCGACCTGCTGTCGGCGGCGCAGAAGACCTATGGCGGCGTCGTCTTCGTGCCGCTGAAGGACTGGTCGCAGCGCACCGACCCGGCGCTCGACGCGCGCAACCTGCCCGGGCCGTTCATGGGCATGAATGCCGGCATCAAGGACGCGATGGTGCTGGCCTTCAACCCGCCGCCGATCATGGGCATGAGCACCACCGGCGGCTTCGAGGCTTATATCCAGGACCGCACCGGCGCCGGCTATCCGGCCCTGGCCGAGGCGACGCAGAGGCTGGTCGAGGCCGCGGCCAAGCGGCCGGACCTGGCCGGGGTGCGGTCGATGTTCAACATCGCCATCCCGCAGTACAAGCTCGACGTCGACCGCGAGAAGGCGCGGGCGCTGGGCGTGCCGATCTCGTCGATCTTCGACGCGATGCAGGCCACCTTCGGCAGCCTCTACGTCAACGACTTCACCCTCTACGGCCGCAACTACCGGGTCAGCCTGGCGTCCGAGGGCAGCTTCCGCCAGCGGCCGGAGGATCTGAAGCAGGTCTTCGTCCGTGCCGACAGCGGGGCCATGATCCCGATCGACGCGCTGGTCAAGGCGCGCCGGGTGGTCGGCCCCGACCAGGTCGAGCGCTTCAACATCTTCCCGGCGGCGAAGATCATGGGCGGCCCGGCCCCCGGCTTCTCCTCCGGCCAGTCGATCGCGGCGATGGAGCAGCTGGCGAAGGAGGTCCTGCCGCAGGGCTATGCCCTGGCCTGGACCGGCTCGGCCTTCCAGGAGCAGTCGGCCGGCGGCTCCGGCAATCAGGCGCTGCTGTTCGGCCTGGTCATGGTGTTCCTGATCCTGGCGGCGCAGTACGAGCGCTGGTCGCTGCCGATCGCGGTGCTGACCGCCGTTCCCTTCGCCCTGTTCGGGGCGCTGGTCGCGGTGTGGCTGCGCGGGCTGCAGAACGACGTCTACTTCCAGATCGGCCTGGTCACCCTGATCGGCCTCGCCGCCAAGAACGCGATCCTGATCGTCGAGTTCGCGGTCTTGAAGCGGGAGGAGGGGATGAGTGCGTTCGAGGCGGCGCTGGAAGCGGCGAAGCTGCGGTTCCGGCCGATCGTGATGACCTCGCTGGCCTTCATCCTGGGCTGCCTGCCGCTCGCCATCGCCAGCGGCGCCGGCTCGGCCAGCCGTCATTCCATCGGCACCGGCGTGATCGGCGGCATGCTCGCCGCCACCGTCATCGCCACCTTCTTCATCCCGATGTTCTACCGGCTGATCGCCTGGCGCGATCGCAAGAAGCCGGCAACGGAAGCGGGGCCCGCCTTCCCCCAGGCGGAGCATCCGTGAGACGGGGCCGCCCCACGGCCCCGCCTCGGTCCCGGTCGTCATTGCTGCCCCTCGACGACCGGGACTCCTAACCGGACGGGGCGCGGACCGCAACCCGCGCCCCGTCTGCGCTTCACAGGCTCAGTCCGATACGCCCGCCTTGCGCAGCCGCGCCGCGACCGAGCGGGACCGGCTGGTCTCCGCCCAGCCCAGGGCCGAGCGGCCGGTGAAGTCGCGCTGCTGGGGGTTGGCGCCGCCCGCCAGCAGCGCCTCCACCGCCGGCAGGTTGCCGTCGCGGGCCGCGGCCATCAGCGGGGTGATGCCCTGGCGGTTGGCGCGGTTGGGGTTGGCCTTGCCGTCCAGGAGAGCCCGGACGACGCCGGCATCGCCGATGTCCGCCGCCCAGAACAGCGGCGTGTTGCCCAGTGAATCGGGCTGGTCCGGCTGGGCGCCGAAGCGCAGCAGCTCGCGCACCAGGCCCGCGCGGCCGTCGCGGGCGGCGATCACCAGCGCGGTGCGGCCGTCCGCGTCGGTCGCGTTCGGCGGCGCCCCGCTCAGCAGCAGGGTGCGGACCTGGTCGACATCGTTGGCGTCAACCGCGCGGATCAGCTCCGGCGCCCGGCGCAGCACGTCGATCTCGGCCGCGGCCGGGCCGCTGAGCGTGAGAAGCAGCGCCGCGGCGATGCAGGGGCCTCGTCTCATCTCGATCCTCCGGCTGGCCCGCCGGCCCGGCAGGCCCGGGCGCGAGCTTATACCGCGTCCCGCCGCCCGGGCCAGCCGGTTGGCCCCTCGCGGCAGCTGGATTATCCTCTGCCGACGCCGCAGCCGTCATCAGTGAGCCCGCCATGACCGAGACCTCTCCCCAGCCCAGCCTGCCCCGCCTCGGGCAGGTGGCCCCGCCCTTCGAAGCCGAGACCACGCACGGGCGCCTGGCGCTCGAGGATTTCCGTGGCAGCTGGGTCGTGTTCTTCTCGCACCCGGCCGACTTCACCCCGGTCTGCACCACTGAATTCGTCGCCTTCGCCCGGATCGCCCCGGCGCTGAAGGAGCGCGGGGTCGAGCTGCTGGGCCTGTCGATCGATAGCATCTACGCCCATCTCGCCTGGACCAAGCGGATCGAGGAGCTGTTCGGCACAAAGATCCCGTTCCCGGTGATCGCCGACGGCGACCGCAAGGTGGCGACGCTCTACGGCATGATCATGCCGGAGCAGTCGGGCACCGAGACCAGCCGCTGCGTCTTCGTCATCGACCCCGCCGGGGTGGTTCGGGCGATGATCTACTATCCGCTGACGACGGGGCGGAACATCGACGAGATCCTGCGCCTGATCGACGCGCTGCAGACCACCGACAAGCACAAGGTCGCGACCCCGGCCGACTGGCGCCCCGGCGACAAGGTGATCGTGCCGGCGCCGCGCACGATCGAGGACGCCGAGGCCCGGGCCGAGGGCGGTTACGAATACACCGACTGGTGGTACTGCAAGACCGAGGTCAAGGGCTGATCCGGGGCGTGCCTGGACCGTGGCCTGCATCAACCCCGACGGCACGCTGACCGAGGTGGCGAAGCGCAGCCTCACCCTGCTCGCCGTCCCGCACACCGCGGCGCGGCTGGCCGAGGCTGCCGGCCTGCCGCTCTGGCGGGTCCGCGCCACCCTGCGCGAGACCGGCCGGGCGAAGCTGATCGCCTGCCTCGATCCCGACGCCGCCGATCCGTCCTGGCAGCTGACCGATCTTGGCGTCGAAGCCCTGGAGCTGAGTCAGGACTGATCCTGCTTTACTGATGCATCACAATGGGATAAGGGTCTGCCTTGAAGCACCATGTGAGCCGGGTCGCATTTCGGATTCTGTCGGCCCGGCTTCTGCGCTAGAGTGCGGGCGATGGATCTGCGGGGGTACCGATGAGGATGATGAAGGGTTTTGCCGCGGCCGCGTTGGCCGCCATGGCGCTGGTGGCCTGCCAGGAGGCACCACCGAAGCCGCAGACGGGGGGGCTGTTCCCCGACGTCGGCAACTACCAGCCGGTGAACCTGCCGGCGAAGGCGCAGCTGACGCCGACCGAGGTGCGCTACGACCTGCTGGTCAAGCTGCAGACCGAGATGATGGTCACCGGGCTGAGTTGCAAGGAAGAGTTCAACGATCCGATCATCTTCCGGACCTTCAGCCAGTGGGTGGTCAACAACGACGACCGGATCCTGGACACCCAGGACAAGCTCGGCAAGCTGCTGGCCAAGTACAACAAGGGCAACGGCGCACGCCTGTTCGACACCTACCGCACGAAGATGGCGAATGACGAGTCCCAGCGCATGCAGCGGATGACTCAGGCCGCCTACTGCCTGGCGCGCAAGGACCAGTTCGCCGAGGTGGTCAAGTACAACCCGCAGCAGCTGGACGACTATCTGAACAAGTCCTACGAGATGCTGCACACCCGCTACAACGAGGTCGGGGCGAAGACCCAGACCGCGGCGGCGCCCGCCGACAAGACGGCAGCTCCGGCCGTCAAGCCGAAGAAGCCGTAAGGACCAGTTTTCTCTTTTGCCGATCCATCCGGAAAGGGCCGCGCGAGCGGCCCTTTTTCGTCTCGGGCCGGTGCCGGCCCGACAGTCTTCCCATAGCGGCCTTGCCGAAACATTCTGTCGCTGGTATCAAGAACGTCCCGCTGGTCGCGGCGGGTTGAACGGCGTCCACGAAACGGCAGAGGGGAGTTGCAGTGACATCGCCACGCATCGTCAGCTCCCCGGACCTGCGCCATTAGGTAGGTCCGCCTCCGCGCTCCCGGCCGGTCTGGCCCCGGGGGCCTCCGGACCCTCGCCGAGGACGCCCAAGAGCCTTCAACGCCCGGGCGTCCCATCCCGAAACCCTCAGATCGCCGTCGGCGCCGGGCCCTTGCCTCCGCCGACTCGCCTGAACCGTTCAGCCGGGAGGATGCCGCTTCGGCGGTGTCGGAACGACCGTGGCGCTAGACCAGACCACCAACCAGAATCCTCTGCTGCGCGTGCTGCGCTTCAGCTTCGGCCATTGGCGCCGCCATCCGCTGCCGATCACGGCGGCGATCGGCGGCGTGCTGGCCTCCACCGCGATCGACGTCGTGCTGCCGGTGTTCGCCGGCCGCATGGTCGACGCCATCGCCTCCGGCCCCGGCGGCTATGACGCGGCGCTGCAGGCGCTGCTGACCATCGTCGCGCTCGGCATCGTCTATGTGGCGCTGCGCGACACGGTGTTCCGCGCCATCATCCGGCTGACCACCCGGATCATGCAGGCGATGACGCAGGAGGCGTTCTGGCGCGTCCAGCGCTTCTCCACCGACTGGCACGCCAACAGCTTCGCCGGCGCCACGGTCCGCAAGATCAATCGCGGCACCTGGGCGATGGACCTGCTGAACGACGTGATCCTGGTCGAACTGCTGCCATCGATCCTGGTGCTGCTCGGCGCCACCGCCCTGCTGGCGGCGCGCTGGCCGATGATGGGGGCTGCGGTGGCGGTGGGCGTCGCCCTGTTCCTGCTGGTCAGCCTGGTGCTGGTGCTGCGCTACGTCGCCCCGGCGGCGCGGCTGGCCAACGAGATGGATTCGAAGCTGGGCGGCAACCTGGCGGATTCGATCGGCTGCAACGCCGTGGTGAAGACCTTCGGCGCCGAGCGGCGCGAGGACGCCTTCATCGCCCGCACGGTCGAGACGTGGCGCCAACGTACCATCCGCACCTGGCATCGCGGCACCAACTCCGGCACCACCCAGAACCTGATGATGGTCGGGCTGAACGGCATGGTGCTGGGCATCGGCCTGTGGCTGTGGGGTCGCGGCCTGGCGACGCCGGGCGACATCACCTATGTCCTCGGCACCTATGCGCTGATCCACGGCTATCTGCGCGGCGTCGGCATGCATGTCCGCAACCTGCAGCGCGCGGTCAACGACATGGAGGAGCTGGTCGACTTCATGGACCAGCCGCTCGGGGTCGAGGACCGGCCGGCGGCGCCGGCGATCAAGGTCGAGGCCGGCCGCATCGACTTCGACGCCGTCACTTTCCGCTACCATGGGCAGAAGGAGCCGATCTATGACGGCTTCACCCTGACCATCGCCCCGGGCGAGCGGATCGGCCTGGTGGGCCATTCCGGCAGCGGCAAGAGCACCTTCGTCAAGCTGGTGCAGCGCCTCTACGACCTGAACGGCGGCGCCATCCGCATCGATGGCCAGGACATCGCCGGGGTGACGCAGGAAAGCCTGCGCCGCCAGATCGCCCTGGTGCCGCAGGAACCGGTGCTGTTCCACCGCTCGCTGGCGGAGAACATCGCCTATGGCCGGCCCGACGCGACGATGGAGCAGATCGTCGACGCGGCGAAGCAGGCCTATGCCCACGACTTCATCTCGCGCCTGCCGCAGGGCTACGACACGCTGGTCGGTGAGCGTGGGGTGAAGCTGTCGGGCGGCGAGCGCCAGCGCGTGGCCCTGGCCCGCGCCATCCTGGCCGACGCCCCGGTCCTGATCCTGGACGAGGCGACGTCCAGCCTGGACAGCGTGTCGGAATCGCTGATCCAGGCGGCGGTGGAGAAGCTGATCGTCGGACGCACCACGATCATCGTCGCGCACCGGCTGTCGACCGTGCAGAAGGTCGACCGGAT
Organism: Inquilinus sp. Marseille-Q2685; assembly: GCF_916619195.1. NCBI lineage: Bacteria > Pseudomonadati > Pseudomonadota > Alphaproteobacteria > Rhodospirillales > Rhodospirillaceae > Inquilinus > Inquilinus sp. Marseille-Q2685. The sequence continues at coordinate 413,138 of NZ_CAKAKL010000004.1, read as the reverse complement.
CCTGGTGTTCGACCGCGGCCGGATCGTCGAGCAGGGCACCCATGCCGAGCTGGTGAAGCGCGAGGGCGGGCATTACCGCGAGCTGTTCGAGCACCAGGCGATGGGGCTGATCGACGGCCAGGAGGCGGCGTAAGCCGCCTCCCATCGACGGCTAGGGGCGGCGTAAGCCGCCTCTAACCACCCTCCGCCGACGGCAGGCGGGCGGCGAACTCCGCCGCCAGCCAGTCGATGAACACCCGCACCCGCGGCGACAGCTGCCGGCTGTGCGGGTACAGCACATAGACCGGCGAGGGGGCGGGCGGCATGTCGGCCAGAATCTCGACCATGGTGCCGGCCGCCAAATCCTCGGCCAGGCGGTAGCGCGGCAGCTGGATCAGCCCCAGCCCCAGCCGGCCCGAGGCGAAGTAGATCTCGGCCCCCGCCGCCGACACCGTCACCGGCAGAGTCACGTCGCGCCGGGCGCCGCCGACCGTGAACTCCAGCGGCAACAGCGCGCCGGTGGCGGAGGACAGGAAGCCGACCATCCGGTGGCCCTCGAGCTCGTCCGGCGTGCGGGGCGTGCCGAAGCGCTCAAGATAGGCCGGGCTGGCGAAGGTGCCCTCCTGCAGCACAGCGATCCGACGCCCGATCAGCGCGCTGTCGGCGGGCTGGCCAACCCGCAGGACGCAGTCCACGCCCTCGCGGACCAGGTCGACGAAACGGTCGCCCTCACCGAAATGCAGCTGGATCTCGGGGTATTCCTCCAGGAACCGCGGCAGGCCGGGCATCATGAAGGACCGGGCCAGGATGCCGTGCACGTTCACCCGCAGCAGCCCCCTGGGCCTGGCTCCGGTGAAGGCGGCCTCGGCCTCCTCGATGTCCGCCAGGATCGACAGGCAGCGCCGGTAATAGGCCTCGCCGTCCAGCGTCGGCCGGACCTGCCGGGTGGTCCGCTGCAAGAGGCGCACGCCCAGCCGTGCCTCCAGCTGCTTGACCCCTTCGGTGGCGGTGGAACGGGGCAGGCCGAGATCCTGCGCGGCGAGCGAGAAGCTGCGCCGCTCCACCACCCGCAGGAACAGCCGCATCGCATCCAGCCGGTCCATATTAATTGTTCCCAGTTTTTGAATTATGATGCCAAATCAAAGCAGATTATCCGGAAAGCGGTAAGCTCCATCTTCCCCTCACCGACACGATGTCGGGTTCGGAGGACAAGATGAGCGAACAGAACCTCAAGGTCGCGATCGTGACAGGCGCCTCGCGCGGCATCGGCGCCGCGATCGCCGAGCGGCTCGGCCGGGACGGCTTCACCGTCGTCGTCAACTACGCCGGCAATGCAGAGGCCGCCGAGACGCTGGCCCGCGGCATCGAGCAGGCGGGCGGCCGGGCCCTGACCGCCCGGGCCGATGTCGCCGATCCCGTCGCGGTGCGCCGCATGTTCGAGGCGGCCGAGACAGCCTTCGGCGGCGTCGACGTGGTGGTGAACAATGCCGGCGTCATGCAGCTGGCGCGGATCGCCGACACCGAGGACGGGCTGTTCGACCGGACGGTGGCGATCAACCTGAAGGGCACCTTCAACGTGCTGCGCGAGGCCGCGAAGCGGCTGCGCGACGGCGGCCGGATCGTCAATTTCTCGACCAGCGTGGTCGGCACCAAGCTGGAGGGCTACGGCGTCTACACGGCGACCAAGGCCGCGGTCGAGGCCCTCACCGGGATCCTGGCGAAGGAGCTGCGCGGCCGCGGCATCACCGTCAACGCCGTGGCCCCGGGCCCGACCGGGACCGACCTGTTCTTCAACGGCAAGTCGCCGGAGCTGATCGAGCGCCTGGCCAAGGCCGCGCCGCTGGAGCGGCTGGGCACGCCGCAGGACATCGCCAACGTCGTGTCCTTCCTCGCCGGCCCGGAGGGCGGCTGGGTCAATGGCCAGGTGCTGCGCGCCAATGGCGGCCTGGTCTGACAGGCTGCCTCTCGAGGAGAACAAGCCATGAGTTTCGTCATCGTCGTCACCGGCGCGTCGAGCGGCTTCGGCCTGATGGCCGCCCGTGCCCTGGCCCACGCCGGCCACACCGTCTATGCCAGCATGCGCGACACCGCCGGCCGCAACGCGCCGCAGGTGGCCGAGGTCCAGGCCTATGCCAGGCAGCACGGCGTCGACCTGCGCACGGTCGAGCTCGACGTCGCGTCGCAGCCTTCGGTCGACGCGGCGATCGCCAGGATCATCGCCGACAACGGCCGGCTCGACGTCGTCGTCCACAATGCCGGCCACATGGTCTACGGCCCGGCCGAGGCCTTCACGCCGGAGCAGCTGGCCCAGCTCTACGACATCAACGTGCTGAGCACGCAGCGGGTCAACCGCGCCGCCCTGCCGCAGCTGCGCAAGCAGGGCCGGGGGCTGCTGGTCTGGGTATCCTCCAGCAGCACCCGCGGCGGCACGCCGCCCTATCTGGCGCCGTATTTCGCCGCCAAGGCCGGGATGGACGCGCTGGCGGTCAGCTATGCCGGCGAGCTGGCGCGCTGGGGCATCGAGACCGCGATCATCGTCCCCGGCGCCTTCACCAAGGGCACCAACCACTTCGCCCATTCCGGCACGCCGGCCGACGCGGCGCGGGCGGAGGAGTACGCGAAGGGTCCGACCGCGGATTTCGGCGAGGTCGCCTTCAAGGGACTGGCGGCGCTGGAGCCGGCGGATGCCGACCCGCAGGCGGTGGCGGACGCCATCGTCCGGGTGGTCGACACGCCCTTCGGCAAGCGCCCGTTCCGCGTGCATATCGACCCGTCGCAGGACGGCGCCGAGATCGTCAACGGCGTCGCCGACCGGGTGCGGGCGGAGCTGCTGCGGCGGATCGGGCTCGAGGACATCCTGACGCCTCGGACGATCGGCTGACCGCCGGCCGGATCGGCCTGGACGGGATCGGCAACAGCGGTATCGTGCGGAAGCCGATCACGAATCCGCGCCCGGGCCGGGCCGATCCGACGGAGGAACCATGCCCGACATCCGCATCCTCGCCGGCGGTCTCCAGTTCCCAGAGGGGCCGGTGGCGGAGGCCGACGGCTCCGTGCTGCTGGTCGAGATCCAGCGCGAGACCGTCAGCCGGGTCCGGCCCGACGGCTCGGTCGAGGTGGTGGCGCAGCTCGGCGGCGGGCCGAACGGCCTGGCGGTCGGGCCGGACGGTGCGCTCTATGTCTGCAACAACGGCGGCTTCCTGTTCCATCTCGACGGCGGCTTCAACCGCATGCGACGCGGCGTCCATCCGCACTACACCAGCGGCCGGATCGAGCGCCTCGACTTGGCCACCGGCGAGGTTCGCACCCTCTACGACCGCTGCGGCGATCATCCGCTGCGCGGCCCGAACGACATCGTCTTCGACCGCTCCGGCGGCTTCTACTTCACCGATTTCGGCAAGCACCGCGAGCGCGAGCGGGACTATGGCGGGCTGTATTACGGCCGTGCCGACGGCTCCGGCATCGTCGAGGTCGCCTATCCGATGGAGACGCCGAACGGCGTCGGCCTGTCGCCGGACGAGTCGGTCGTCTACGTCTCGGAAACTGAGACCGGCCGGCTCTGGGCCTTCGACCTGGAGGGGCCGGGGCGGGCGAAGAGGCACCCGTTCCCGTCGCCGCATGGCGGCCGGCTGGTCTGCGGCCTGCCGGGCTACCAGCGCTTCGACAGCCTGGCGGTCGATGCCCGGGGCAACATCTGCGTCGCCACGCTGATCACCGGCTGCATCACCGTGATCGCTCCGGACGGCACCGTGCTGGACCAGGTCATGCTGCCGGACGACCCGATCGTCACCAACATCTGCTTCGGCGGGCCGGACCGCAGGACCGCCTACATCACCCTGTCCGGGACGGGGCGCCTGGCAGCCATGGATTGGCCGGAGCCCGGGCTCGAACCAGCCTATGTCCGATGAGGCGATGCGCCATGGTCACCGGCATCAATCACATCACCCTCGCCGTCGGCGACGTCGAGAGGTCCTTCCGCTTCTATGTCGATGTGCTGGGGCTGAAGCCCCTGGCGAGGTGGAGCCGCGGCGCCTATCTGCTGGCCGGGGATCTCTGGTTCTGCCTCAGCGCCGATGAGAAGGCGCGCTCGTCGCCCCATCCCGATTACACGCACATGGCCTTCAGTGTCGCCGACTTCGACGCCTGCTCGAAGCGGCTGGCGGATCACGGCGCTCCGATCTGGCGCCTCAACAAGAGCGAGGGAGCGTCGGTCTATTTCCTCGATCCGGACGGCCACAAGCTCGAGATCCATGACGGCGACTGGCGGACGCGCCTGCAGTCGATGCGGGACGACCCGTGGGAAGCCGGGATCGAGTTCTTCGAATAGGCCTACCGCACCTCGGCCATCGCCTCCGCCCCGACCGGCCGGAACACCGCCGGGCGGCCATAGAAGCGGGTGGCGAGGGCGGAGACCTGCCCCGCATCCCCGGTGGTGAAGAACAGCGGTGATGCCTCCGGCCCGTCCGCCGTGTCGAACTCCGGATGGCGCTGCAGATAGGCCTTCAGGCTGCGGGCCGTGATGTCGGGCTGGGACAGCACCTCCACCCCCGGTGGCAGCGCCTCGGCGAAGAGGTCCGCGACCAGCGGGTAATGGGTGCAGCCCAGGATCACCGCATCCGGCGGCACGCCCTTCAGCTGCCGCATCAGCAGCGCCGCATAGCGCCGCACGGCGCGGCGCAGTACCGCCTCCGGCGCCGCCTGCTCGATCAGCGTCACCAGCACCGGGCAGGCCTGCTGGATCACCGTGATCTCCGGTGCCCGCTTGCCGATCTCCTCGACGAAGGCGCCGGTCCTGACCGTGTGCCGGGTGGCGAAGATGGCGACGGTGCGCGGCTCGCCGCGGTACCGGCCGGTGCGGATGTCGGCCATCCACGGCACGCCGGTGATCGCCTCCACCATCGGCACCAGCACGCCGATCACCCGCCGATCCGGGTGATGGTGCGGCAGCCAGGTCTGCTGCAGCCGGCGCAGCCCGGTGGCCGCGGCGGTGTTGCAGGCCAGGACCACCAGCCGGCAGCCCAGGCCGAACAGCCGCTCCACCGCCGCCACGGTCAGGCGGTAGATCTCCTCCGGCTCGCGGTTGCCGTAGGGGGCGTGGCCGTGGTCGCCGAGATAGAGGAAGCGCTGCCGCGGCAGGTGCCGGGTCAGCGCCTGCAGCACCGTCAGCCCGCCATGTCCCGAATCGAAAACCCCGATCATCCGCATCCCCGTGGCGCTGCCCTCGCGGTAGCGGATCTCGGGGGCATTCTCAAGGCGCACATCAGTAAACCGAATGGTTGACGGTCTTGCCGGTGCTCCCTATCCTCAACCATGTGGTTGAGAATGAAGCTGCACTCGTGGCCCTGTTCCGGAGAAGGAGTGAGGCATGGCCCCGGTCGAGACGGTCACCCAGAGCCGCGTCATCAACGCCACGCCGCTCCAGGCCTACGACGCCTGGGTCGACCCGGCGAAGCTGCGGCGCTGGCTGGCGCCACCGCCCTTCACCTGCGCCCTGGCCGAGACCGACCCGCGGGTCGGCGGCCGTTACCGCATCGACGTCATCGGCGGCAGTGGTGAGCGCCACAGCACCACCGGCGTCTATCGCGAGCTCGTGCCCGGCCGGCGGATCGTCAAGAGCTGGGTCTATGACGGGCCCTTCGCCGCATTCCGCGGCGCCGAGACCGAGGTGACGGTGGAGTTCCGCGAGGTCGCGCCCGGCCGCACCGAGGTCATCGTCCATCACAGCAGGGCTCCGAGCCAGGAATATGCCGACAGCGTCCGCGGCGGCTGGGCGGGCTGCCTGGACGAGCTGGAGAAGCTGTTCGCCTGACAACGGTCCTTCGCGGGGCTAAGACAACGCTTCGCGACAGGACGGACCATGGACATCATCTGCATCAACGGGCCGATCAACTCCGGCAAGTCGACGGTCGGACGGCGCCTTGCCGGCCTGCTGCCCGGCGCCGCCTTCGTCGAGGGCGACGACCATGGCGCGCCGGAGGACGCCGGCCTCGACACCATCATCGCCACGGCCCTGGAGCGGATCGAGGCGCTGATCGCGGCAGCCGCCGGCGCCCGGGTGACCGCTTCCCCGCGGGGGGCGGAGGACCCCGCCCGCCTCGCCGCTGCCGCCGGCCGGCGTGGGGCGCGGCTGTTCGTCGCCAGGCTGGCGCCGCCGATGGCCGTCGCCCTGGCCGATCGCGGCGGCCGGCCGCTGTCGAAGGAGGAGCGCGAGCGGATCGTCGAGATGTACGCGGAAGGCTATGCCGGCCCGGCCTTCTCCGACATCGTCCTCGACAACTCCACCCTGACCGCGGGCGAGGCCGCGGGGATCATCGCCGAAGCGCTGGCCGGATGGCGCACGGTTGACCGCGGTCCGGCCGGCCGATAGCCTGCCGGCATGATCCGTCGTCCTCGTCCCGCTCCGCGATACGGTGCCCCGCCCTTCTGAGGCGGCGGGGACGATGCTTCATACCCACCCATGCCGTCGGTTCCGGCGGCATTTCCATGTGGGGTCTCCGGGGCCTGCGGCGCCACCAGGAGCCCCGACATGCCCATCATCCGCCCGGCCCGGGCGGACGAGCATCCCGCCCTCTGCGACCTGTTCGCCGAGCTCGATCGGTTCCATCGCGAGGTCCGGCCCGATGTCTTCATCGAGCCGCAAGGGCCCTCGCGCAGCCCCGAGCTGCTTGCCGGGCTGATCGCGGGGCCCGGCAGCACCATCCTCGTCGCCGAGGACGGCAGCGCCCTGGCCGGCCTCGCCACGCTGGTCGAGAGGACGATCCCGGCCAATCCGGTCCGGCCGGAGCGCCGCATCGTCGAGATCGACAATCTGGTGGTGATGCCGACGCACCGGCGGCGCGGCATCGCCGGGCTGCTGCTCCGCCATGCCGAAAGCTGGGCACGCGGCCGCGGCATCGGCGCCCTCGAGCTCGGCGTCTGGGAGTTCAATGCCGGGGCGTTCGCCTGCTACGAGGCGGCCGGCTTCGCGCCGACCATTCGGCGCCTGAGCAAGACCGTCGCGCCGCCTTAGCGCGGCGTCAAGGTCATGTGGATCAGCGGGAAGGGCTGGCCCTGGCCGTCCAGCGGCGACCGGCCGGTCGCGCGGAAGCCGCATTTCCGATAGAAGGCGAGAGCGCCGGGATTCTGCTCGTTGACGTCGAGGGTCAGCATGCCCTTCAGCGCCGCGGCATGGGACAGCAGCGCCCGGCCGATGCCGCGGCCGTGCCGGTCGGGGTCCACGAACAGCATCTCCACCTTGGCGCCGTCCAGCCCCATGAAGCCTTCGGCCGCGCCGTCCGGCACGGCCGCCACCCACAGCTCGACCGCTGCCAGATACTGGTCGCGCAGCAGCGGCAGCATGGCCTGGATCTCGGCCTCGGTCAGGAAATCATGGGTGGCGCGCACGGCGCGCAGCCAGATGTCGAGCAGGGCCGGGTGGTCCCCCGGCTGGCCGGGGCGGATCGCGACTGTCATGGCCGGCTGCGCCATTCCTCGCGCGTCTGGCCCCAGATCTCGACCTCGGCCTCGATCGGCGCCGGCAGCCGGCTGTGGCCGCGGAAGCGCGAGCCCAGCCGGCGTGCCACTGCCTTGGACGGCTCGTTCTCCGGCGCGATGCAGTGGATGACCTCGGTCCAGCCGAGATGGTCGAAAGCCCAGTCGATCGCCGCCGTGGCGCCCTCGATGGCGTAGCCCTTGCCCCAGGCGGCGCGGCACAGGCCCCAGCCCACCTCGGTGCCCGGCCAGCCTTCCGGCTGCCAGGGCCCGAGCCGGCCGATCCAGCGCCCGGTCGCCTTCTCGATGACCGAGAAATTGCCGAAGCCCTGGATCGCCCACGCCCCGGCCATGGTGACGAGGAAGCGCCAGGCGAGGGGGCGGGAGGCAACGCCGCCGAGGAAGCGCATGGCCTCGGCATCGGAGACCCATTCGGCCCAGGCGTCGAGATCCTCCCGCCGCGGCGGGCGCAGGATCAGCCGGGCGGTCTCCAGCACCGGTTCTGGCATCGGGCATCTCCTGAATCGAGGAGACGCAGCAGGCCCGATCCCGTCCGGCCGGTCAAGCCGGCCCGCTCAACGCCCGACCAGGGCGCCGGAGTCGGGGGCGACGAAGCTGTGCAGCAGCAGGCGCACCAGCTCGGCCTGCCGGTGCGTCTCGGTCTTCTCGAACACCTGTTTCAGATAATGGCGGGCGGTGCCGATGGAGATGCCCAGGGTCTCGGCCGCCTCGGCCGGGCCGAAGCCGTCGGCGATCAGTGCCGCCAGATGGGATTCGCGCCGGGTGAGGCCATAGGCGGTGGCCAGGCCGGCCGTGTCGATGCGGCTGCGGCGGTCGGGGTCGGAAATCAACACCGCCACCGCCCCCGGCTCGCCCGGGGCGGTGCGGCCCGTGGGCGCCGGCACCACGGTCAGGATCAGCGGCCCGTTCGGCGGCCGCCGCGACACCGGGATGCGCAGCATCGCGGCGGCGGCGCGGTCCAGCGCGGCATCGGCCGTGTCCGGGCCGCCGGCCAGCAGCATCGCCGCGGCGATCGCCTGGTGCAGCGCCCGGGTCTGCGCCGGCAGGGTGGTGGCGATGCCGTAGGCATCGGCGAGCAGGCCGTCGCGTGCCGCGACCACCGCCTCGGCCCGCTCGTTGCGATAGACCGGCCGGCCGTGCCGGTCCAGCAGGATCAGGCCCAGGCCCAGCGCGTCGATCGCCGCCAGGGCGCCGGTCGCGCGTGGATCGACGCTGGTCAGGCGCCGGTTCAGCTTGCCGGCCTTGGCCAGGTGCGGCACCAGGGCCTGCAGCCGGCTCAGCTCCTCGGGGCCGAAATCGCGTTCGTGCAGCGGCCGGCAGACACGGACCGCCGACCAGTTGGACGGGCCGCGCCACGGCACGGCCACCGCCGCCAGGCCGCCGCCGATCGGCCGGATCAGCTGCTGGTAGAAATCCGTGCGCTCATAGTCCCGGACCGGCACCATGGACGACTGGGTGCGGGCGGTGCCGGCCGGAAACCGCTGCATCTGCTCGACCCAGAAGTCGCTGTGCAGGATCCGGTCGCAGCGGTCGGCATGCTGCCGCACATCCATCCGGGAGCAGGTGGCGAGCTGGACGCCGTCCGGCGTCGTGGTGGTGAACACGGCGTGCGAGCCGCCGACAAGATCGCGCACCGCGTCCAGGCAATGCGGCCATTCCTGCGGCTCCATCGCGGCGTCGTAGATCCGCTGCACGGTCCGGAGGATCACCTGGGCGCCCGCGGTCACGCGAGCGATCCCGTCCTGTGGCACGCCGGATCGAAACCCACTGCTGCCTGCGTGCCGCCCGCAAGTCGATCATGGTATGCCGGCATTCCTGCGCTCCAAAATATCCTAGAACAGGAAAATACGCCGATAGTCGAACCGTCCGAGTCCTCAACAACGCCGATGCCACGAGGGCGACATCGCGGCCATGCCGCGAATGTCTTCCTCGCTCGGAAGGATCATACCGTGTTTTTCACGGCACCATTAACGCACTTTTATTATGGCAGCGATATGGAGCCACGGCGGCGAAGGCGGGGCGATGCGGCGCAGCTGGATGAAAGACGTCGGGCTGCGATCTCAGCCCGCCCGGCGCAGCGATACCGCTTTCTTCGGCTCCTCGTCGAACAGCTCGGCCAGCTTGTCGATCATGGTCCCGCCCAACTGCTCGGCATCGACGATAGTCACGGCGCGGCGGTAATAGCGGGTGACGTCATGGCCGATGCCGATCGCCACCAGCTCCACCGGCGACCAGCGCTCGACATACTCGATCACCTGCTTCAGGTGCCGCTCGAGATAGTTGCCGGGGTTGACCGACAGGGTCGAGTCGTCGACCGGGGCGCCGTCGGAGATCACCATCAGGATGCGCCGCTGCTCCGGCCGGCCGACGATGCGGTTGTGGGCCCACAGCAGCGCCTCGCCGTCTATGTTCTCCTTCAGCACGCCCTCGCGCAGCATCAGGCCCAGATTCTTGCGGGCCCGGCGCCACGGCGCGTCGGCGGCCTTGTAGATGATGTGGCGCAGATCGTTCAGCCGGCCGGGATTCTGCGGCTTGCTCTGCTGGATCCAGCGCTCGCGCGCCATGCCGCCCTTCCAGGCGCGGGTGGTGAAGCCGAGGATCTCGACCTTCACGCCGCAGCGCTCCAGCGTCCGCGCCAGGATGTCGGCGGCGATCGCGGCGATGGTGATCGGCCGGCCGCGCATCGACCCGGAATTGTCGATCAGCAGGGTCACCACCGTGTCGCGGAAATCGGTGTCCTGCTCCTGCTTGAAGGACAGCGGCGTCAGCGGGTTGATCACCACGCGGGCGAGGCGGGCGGCGTCGAGGATGCCCTCCTCCAGGTCGAAATCCCAGGACCGGGTCTGCTTGGCCATCAGCTTGCGCTGCAGCCGGTTGGCCAGCTTGGCGATCACGCCCTGCAGGTGCTGCAACTGCTGGTCCAGCATCAGCCGCAGCCGCGACAGCTCGTCGGCGTCGCACAGATCCTCGGCCGCCACCATCTCGTCGAACTGGGTGGTGAAGGCCTTGTAGTTCAGCCCGTTCGGATCCAGCGCGCCGGTCTGGTCGTCGCGCCAGGGCTGGCCCGGTGCCTCGGTGTCCTCGGTCGAGAACTCGTCGGCATCGTCCGATGCCTCCTCCTGCTGGGCGCCCTCGGCGTCGGTCTCGTCGCCGCTTTCCGGGTCGCTGTCGCTGTCGTCGGCCTCGGCGCTGACCTGCTCGCCCTCGCGGCCCTGCTCCTCCGGCTGCTCGCCCTCGGCCTTGTCGTCGTCCTCGCCGTCCTCGTCCTCCTGCGTCTCGTCCTCCTGGCCGACATCGACGTCGAGCTCGGCCAGCAGGTGCTTGGCGCAGCGGGCATAGGCCTCCTGGTCGTCCATGGCGTCGGCCAGCTCGTGCAGCGAGCGGCCGATGCGGCTCTCCAGCCAGGACCGCCAGAGGTCGGCGGCGTGACGGGCGTTGGGCGGCGGCTTCTCGCCGGTCATCGCCTCGCGCGCGGCCAGGCGCACCGCCTCGGCCAGCGGCACCTGCTCGCGCTCGGTGACGCGGTCCAGCCCCTGGCGCTTGAAGCGGTCGTCCAGCGCCGCCGCCAGGTTGCCGGCGACGCCGGCCATCTGGGTGGCGCCGATGGCCTCGCAGCGCGCCTGCTCCAGCGCCTCGAAGGCGGCGCGGGCGGCCTCGCCCTGCGGCATGCGGGCGGCGTGCAGCTTGGCGTTGTGGTGGCGCAGGCGCAGCGCCACGGCGTCGGCGGCGCCGCGCACCTTGGCAACCTCGGCCGAGGTCAGGAGGCGCGAGGGCTGCGGCAGCCGCGCCCGGGTGCCGGCGACGCCGGCGGGCTCGCTGGAATAGGCGACGGTGATGTCGGGCCGCTCGGCGATGGCCCGCACCGTCGCCGTGGTGGCGCGCTTGAACACCTCGATCGGGCTGTCGTCCTGGGGCATCGCCTGCTTCGTCTCTACGGCCTTCGCCGCTGTCTCTCTTTGGTCTGTCATTGCCGGGCTTGACCCGGCAATCCAGAGGGTCTCGACAGTTTCTGGATGCCCGGGTCAAGCCCAGGCATGACAGGAAAAGTCTTACGCCAGATGGGCGCGGACGCCGCTTTCCGGCAGCTCGGTGCCGAAGCAGCGCTGGTAGTACTCGGCCACGGTCGAGCGCTCGACCTCGTCGCATTTGTTCAGGAAGGTCAGGCGGAAGGCGAAGCCGACATCGCCGAAGATGCGTGCATTCTCGGCCCAGGTGATCACCGTGCGCGGCGACATGACGGTCGAGATGTCGCCGCCGATGAAGCCGGCGCGAGTTAGGTCGGCCAGGCGGACCATGGCGTTGACCTTGGCGCGGCCGTCCTCGGTGTCGAAATCCGGCACCTTGGCCAGGACGATCTCGACCTCGGCGTCGTGCGGCAGGTAGTTCAGCGTGGCGACGATCGACCAGCGGTCCATCTGGCCCTGGTTGATCTGCTGGGTGCCGTGATAGAGGCCGGTGGTGTCGCCGAGGCCGACGGTGTTGGCGGTGGCGAAGATGCGGAAGGCCGGGTGCGGGCGGATCACCCGGTTCTGGTCCAGGAGCGTCAGCTTGCCCTCGACCTCCAGCACGCGCTGGATCACGAACATCACGTCCGGCCGGCCGGCGTCGTATTCGTCGAACACGATGGCGCAGGGGTTCTGCAGCGCCCAGGGCAGGATGCCCTCGCGGAACTCGGTCACCTGCTTGCCGTCGCGCAGCACGATGGCGTCCTTGCCGACCAGGTCGATGCGGCTGATGTGGCTGTCCAGGTTGACGCGGATGCAGGGCCAGTTCAGGCGCGCCGCCACCTGCTCGATATGGGTCGACTTGCCGGTGCCGTGATAGCCCTGGATCATCACCCGCCGGTTGTGCGCGAAGCCGGCCAGGATGGCCATGGTGGTGTCGCGGTCGAAGCGGTAGGCGCTGTCGACCTCCGGCACATGCGGCGTCGCCGAGGAGAAGGCGGGCACCTGCAGGTCGCTGTCGATGCCGAAGGTCTGCCGCACGGACACCTTGATGTCGGGCAGCGTCGTGGAGGTGTCAGCGCTCATGATCCAGTCGAAGTCCAAATTCCAGAGTATCGTTCACGAGGCGAAGCCGGCCTTCAGCACGCTGTAGGCGTGGTTGATGGTCTTGAACTTCTCCTCGGCGTCGCGGCTACCGCCATTGGCGTCCGGGTGATGCAGTTTGACAAGGGCCTTGTAGCGGGCCTTGAGGGTTTTCAGGTCGAAGGGAGGAGCGAGCTCGAGCGTCTTCATCGCGCTCTCCTGCTCGGTCAGGGGGCGGCCTTGCTTCGCCTCCTCCTGCGCCTCGCGGCCGGCATGGAACGGGTTGTCGCCCGCGCCGTTGGCGAAGCTTTCGTAGATCCGGGCGCGCAGCCGCTGCTCGGCCCGCCAGGACCCCATCGGCCAAGTCGGCCGGTCCCACACCGTGTCGCGCCGGGCCTCGCGCTCGATCTGATCCGGGCTCATGCCCTGGTAATAGTTCCAGCTGCGGTTGTACTCCCGCACATGCTCCAGGCAGAACCACCAGTAGTCGTTCAGCCGCTGCCGCGATTTCGGCGCCCGGAACTCCCCGGCGCAGGCGCAGCCCGGGTGGTCGCAGCGGCGCGTCGCCGGCGCCGGCTCCTCGAATGCCCGGTACTCTCTGCGGTTTGCGGTGGCCATGCTGCGAGTATGGGGAGGGCTCATTCGCCTGACAAGCCGAGGCGGCGGAAATCTGCCCTGCCCTCGTGTCGCAGCATCGGGCCTTGCGTCATACGGGAATATAGGGCTGCGGCCTCCCGCCGCGACGCCGCCTCTGCTATCACCGGGGCAGATGGAGGACAGGACCGATGCAGATCGCCGACCGCATGCGCCGCAAGATCGAGGAGGCGCTGGGCCCCGCCCAGCTCGAGATCATCGACGACAGCCACCGCCATGCCGGCCACGCCGGCCATGACGGCCGCGGCGAGAGCCATTTCCGGGTGCTGATCGTGTCCGACGCCTTCGCCGGCAAGTCTCGGGTCGAGCGGCAACGCCTGGTCTACGACCTGCTGGCGGCCGAGCTGAAGGACCGGGTGCACGCTTTGTCGCTGACCACCCGGACGCCGGCGGAGGCGGAGCGGGCGGGCTGACGCCCGCCCGCCGCAGGCCCTAATCGCGCGCCGGGGCGAGGCCGCCCGCCGGCACCGGCGCGCCGTCCGTCCCGGCCTGGCCGAGGTCGCGGAACAGCCGGTCGATGCGGGCGCGCTCCGCCGCGTCCTGCGGCAGGGCGTAGGACAGGCCGACATAGACCAGGGTGTTGACGGCGAGGCCGACGACGCCGGAGGTCAGGCCGCCCAGCTCGGGGATCGACACCGGGTACAGCAGCTGCAGCACCACGGCGACGGCGAAGCCGGTCAGCATCCCGGCCAGGGCGGCCGCGGCGTTGCCCCGGCGCCAGAAGATGCCGAGATACAGCGCCGGGGCCAGCTGGACGATGCCCTGGTAGGAGGCCAGGGCCAGCGTCAGCAGCCCGACCGTCACGTTGACCGTCAGGATGGCGCCGATCACGGCCAGCACGGTCGCGGCCACGATCGCCGCCCGGGCGGTCCGGGTGGTCGTCGCCTCGTCGGCGCCGCCGATATGGATCACGTCCTGCGCGGTGTGGGTGCCGATCGCCGCGGTAAGCGCGTTGACGTTGCCGGCCGTGGCCGCGAAAACCGCTGTCCCGGCCAGGGCCAGGACGAAGGGCCCGCCATGCGCCGCGGTCAGGAACCAGACATTGTCGGGGGCGGCGGCGACCTCGGGCAGCTGGTGGGCCAGCATCGCCATGGTCAGGAGGATGGCCAGGAACAGCAGCAGGATCGGCGCCGCCTTGACCGCGGAGTTGCGCACGGCCTGGGCGCTCCTGGCCGTGAACAGCCGGACGAAGATGTCGGGCCAGCACCAGGATCCCAGCGCCCCGGTGGCGACGATCGAGAGATAGTACAGCGGGCCGAGGCCGCTGCCGGGACCGGGCAAAGCGGCGAAGTCCGGCGGCAGGGCGGCGAAGCCCAGGCCCTGCGACATCAGCCAGACGATCAGGCCGAGGGCGACGAGCCCGCCGACTCCATAGGCGAAGACGCCCTGCACCATGTCGGAGATGACGATGCCGCGCATGCCCAGCCGGACGGTCCAGATCTGCCGGATGCCGAGCACGGCGATGCCGGCGAACACCGCCAGCGTCGGCGAGACCGCGCCGAAGGAGAGGTACGAGAACACCAGCCCCAGCGACTGGAAGCCCAGGATCAGCCAGGGAAAGCTGGCCACCACCCCGATCAGCGCCGCGACGATGCGCACGGCCTTGGAGTTGTAGCGCATGCCGACGAAATCGGCCTGGGTGCGCAGGTTGAAGGCCCGGCCCCAGTCGAACACCTTCTGCGCCATGAACAGCATGAACAGCACGGCGAGAAGCGAGTAGGAGACGACGTAGTAGCCGATCACCCCGGCCGAGGCGGCGAGCCCGGCGAAGGCGATGAAGATGGTGCCGGGCAGCCAGGTGTTGAGGAAGGCCATGGCCTGGAACCAGGACCCGAAGGACCGCCCGGCGACCGCGTAGTCGGTGAAGTCGCCGCCGGCGGCCCGCCGGGTGCGCTCGAGCACCAGGATCACGCCGATGAAGAAGACGGCCAGGGTGCCGTAGCCGATGAGGAAGTCCATCGCCTATTCCTCCCCGGCCTCGTGGTTGGCGCGGTTCAGGATGATCACCGTGCCGGTCAGCAGCAGGCTGCTGCCCAGGAAGAAGCCCAGCGCCATCGCCAGGTTGCCGGCCGCGAAGGCCAGATGGATCGGCGGAAACAGCACCACGATCAGGTTGATCCAGATCAGCAGTGTGCCCCGCGGCCTGCCGGCTCTCTGTCCGTTCATCAAAGCCCCCTGTTTGGTTGTTCTTGAGATTCCGGCCCTGTTTGGTCGGGATGCTAGAGGCCGAAGCTCTCCGCCACTCGCGACACCAGGGCCTTCTGATGATCCTGCAGCTCCTGCCCCGGCAGTCCGGCCCAGGCCGCCAGATAGGGGTCGGTCACGCCGGTGGCGACGCCGCTCAGCGTCTCCACCACCGCCAGGCCGCAGAACGGCACGTAGAAGGGCGAATAGCCGCCCTCGTGGCTGATCACCAGCCGGCCGCCGCAGACCGCGTCGGCCAGGTCCATCAGCCGGCGGGTCATGGCGGCGTAGGAAGTCGAGACCAGCAGCATCCGCCCCAGCGGGTCGGCGTTGCTGGAATCGAAGCCGCTGGCGACCATGATCAGATCCGGGCGGAACCGCTCGATGGCGGGCAGCACCACCCGGTCGAAGGCGTGCAGATAGGCGCCCTCGCCGGATCCCGCCGGCAGCGGGATGTTGATCGCCGACCCGTCGCCGGCGCCCCTGCCGCGATCGGTGACCTTGCCGGTGTCGGGCGGGAAGTTGCCGTCCTGGTGCAGCGAGATGGTCAGCACCTCCGGATCGGTCTCGAAGCAGGCCTCGGTGCCGTTGCCATGGTGGACGTCCCAGTCGACCACGGCGACCCGGCCGATGCCGAGCGTCGCCCGGGCATGGGCGATCGCCACCGCCACATTGGCGAACATGCAGAAGCCCATGCCCCGCTCCGGCCGGGCATGGTGGCCGGGCGGCCGCACCAGGGCATAGGCGTTCCGCACCTCGCCGCCGACGACGGCGCGCAGCGCGCTGATCGTGCCGCCGGCCGCCAGGCAGGCCAGCTCGAAGCCGCCGAAGCCGAAGGGCGAGACGCCGTCGCCCATGTCGCCGCCGCGGATGTCGCGGCTCAGCGCCTTCATCGCCTCAAGATGGTCGCGGGTGTGGATGCGCAGCAGGTCCTCCTCGGTCGCGGCGACGCAGTCGATGCGCTTCAGCGCCCTGGCGATGCCGGAGACCTCGACCAGCGAGGCGAAGCGGGCCTTGGATTCGGGCGATTCCAGGTGCTGCAGCGGCTGGATGAACTCGCCCTTCAGGAAGCCGCCGGCAGTTCCCGTGTCGTGCCAGCCGAACCGCTCGTGCCACAGCCATCCCGTCGCCATTCCTCGGCTCCTCCCTGTTGGATGTCGATCGACTCTAGCCGCCGGGCTGCGGTCCAGAATGGTGCAGATGCACTATGGCGGGCGCCGTCCGAGGGCGTTCCCGGCCGCTTGCCGGGCCGTCGCGGCGACGCTAGCGTTCCGGGAGACAGCCCGGGATGGCGCGCGTGACCTCGAAGCTGCCCCAGTTCTCCCAGTTCGTGACCGACCTGCACAGGATCGGCCGCGAGGGCGACGGCAGCCTCCCGGCCTGGGGCTTCGACCGGCTGCGCGCGATCCTCGGCTTCGACTGCGCCTGGTACGGCTGGGCGCGGTTCGAGCCGGGCCGGACCATCGTGCAGGCCTCCTCCACCCTGGACCTGCCCGGCGACTTCGCCCGCTTCTGGGCGACGATCGAGAACCAGGACCTCGTGGCCCGCAGCCTGCGCGAGACCCCCGGCGGGGTCAGGACCTACGACCGCGGCCAGCCGGTGCAGACCGACGGGATGATCGAGCTGGCGGAGCGCTACCGGATCCGGAAATGGGCCAGCGCGATGCACAGCCGGCCGAACCGGACCACGGTCTTCTTCGCCTCGATCTATCGCGGCGACGCCGCCGAGTGGGACGACGACGACCTGCACTTCCTGCAGGGCGCGGTCGACCACATCTTCCTGGCCGTGCAGGCGTCGCAGCGGCGGGAGGCCGCCGCCGACCGGGCCGCCCTGCCGGTCGACCCCTCCGGCTTCGCCCATCTCGGGCTCGAGGCCTCGGAGGGGCTGCTGAAATCCGTCCGGCCGGGCTGGGCGGGGGAGCGGCTGCCGGGCCCGCCGCGCGGGCTGCTGCAGCGTCCCGGGACCGTCACGCTGAAGAGCGAGGGCATCGTCGTCCACTGCGAGCGCGACGACGCGGGCGGGCTGATGCAGCTGAAGCTGAACGCGATCGCCGATCTCGACCGCCTGACCCGGCGCGAGCGCGAGGTGGCGCTGCTGCTCGCCGCCGGGGCGACGCACAAGCAGGCGGCGCAGGCGCTGGGATCGGCGCCCGCCACCATCCGCAACCAGATCCAGGCAATCTACGAGAAGCTCGGCATCCGCTCCCGCGCCGAGCTGGCCGGTGCGGTGCTGCAGGGCCGGGCGCAGGCCTCAGATCGCCCACCACCAGCGCAGACGCTTCAGCAACCCGGGGCCGACCGGGCGTGACAGCAGCTCGGCCCGGCTGCCGCCGAAGGCGCGGGAGACGACCTCCGGCGCGGTGAAACCGAAGGCCACCGCCTCCTTCGCCTCGTCGGCCTGGCCGAGCAGCGCAGCCAGGCCGCCGAGCCCGACCAGGCCGGCGAACATCAGCCAGAAGAACCAGTCGCGCAGGAACTCCGGCGCGCCGTCGTGCCGGCCCTTGATCAGCCGCAGCACGTCCGGCAGCGCGCCGCCGAGGCAGCCCAGGGCGAAGATCTCCGCATCGGTCATGGCGCCTCTCCGCCCGCGATTGACAAGTGCCGCCAGGGTACCCATCTGCGGATCAGATGATGATCATCATTTAAAAGCTGAGATCGTCATCCACAGGCCGCCGGAGGAACCGGCAGCCCATCGCAATCGCCGCCCGATCGGGGCGCAGGAGACCGAGATGAGATTGCAGGACAAGGTCGCGCTGATCACCGGCGGGAACGCCGGCATTGGCCTGGCGACGGCCCGGCTGTTCGTGGCCGAGGGCGCGAAGGTGGCGATCACCGGCCGCAACCGCGAGACGCTGGACGCGGCGGCGCGCGAGCTGGGCGACGCGGTGCTGGCGCTGCAGGCCGACGCCGGCGACGCTGCGGCGATGGAGCGCGCGGCGGCCGAGGCGGCGCGGCGCTTCGGGCCGCTCGACATCGTGTTCGCCAATGCCGGCATCGGCGGCGCCACGCCGCTGGGCCAGACCGCGCTGGAGCAGTTCGAGCAGATCCTCCGCACCAACCTGACCGGCGTGTTCCTGACCGTGCAGGCGGCGCTGCCGCATCTGAAGGACGGCGCCTCGATCATCCTCAACGGGTCGGTGCACAGCGTCTACGGCGTGCCCGGCTGGTCGGCCTATGCCGCGGCCAAGGGCGGCGTGCGCTCGATGAGCCGGGTGCTGGCGTCGGAGCTGTCGCCCCGCCGGATCCGGGTGAACGTCGTGTCGCCCGGCGCCACCGACACCGACATCTGGGCCGCCATGGCGCCGACGCCGGAGGCCCGCGCGGCGCTCGACCAGCAGCTCAGCCGCGGCATCCCGCTGGGTCGCATGGGCAAGCCGGAGGAGGTGGCCAAGGCGGTGCTGTTCCTGGCCTCGGACGAGTCCAGCAACGTGCAGTCGGCCGAGCTCTTCGTCGACGGCGGCGGCACCGGCTCGCCCTATGGGGCGCCGGTGTATCGGGGGTAGGTCTCGCGCTCGGTCATTGCGAGGAGGCGAGCCGACGAAGCAATCCAGGGCAGCTCGCACCGGCCCGTGGATTGCTTCGCTGCGCTCGCAATGACGATCTTCCACGGATCGCCAGCCCTCACCCCGGCAGGAACGCCACCATGTTCGGGCTGCCGATCGGCAGGTAGCGGCCGGTGAAGGCCAGGCGGCCGGACTCCGGGTCGACCCGGAACAGGGTGACGTTGTCGCTGCGCCGGTTGCAGGCGAACAGGAACTGCCCGGTCGGGTCCAGCGCCACATGGTTCGGGTAGTCGCCGCGGGTCCATTCCGCGTCTAGCCAGCGCAGCGTGCCGGCGGGCTCGACGGCGAAGATGGCGATGCTGTTGTGCAGCCGGTTGCCGGAATAGAGGAAGCGGCCGTCGCGGCTGACCGCCAGCGCCGAGGCGAAGCTGGAACCGGCGAAGCCCGGCGGCAGCGAGCCGACCTGCTGCAGCAGCGAGGCGCGGCCGGTCGCCGGGTCCCAGTCGTGTACGGCCAGCTGCGACGCCTCCTCATAGGTGGTGTAGAGCACGCGGCCGTTCGGGTGGAAAGCCAGGTGCCGCGGCCCGGCCCCGGCCGAGGCGGTCGGAAAGAAGGGCGGGTCGGCCGGGCGCAGCGCGCCGGCGGCCTCGTCGAGGGTCCAGACATAGACCCGGTCCTGGCCGAGATCGGTGCTCAGCACGAAGCGGCCCGCGGTCTCGATGATATGGGCGTGCGGGCCGTCATGGCCGCTGACGGCGAAGCTGCCGGGCGGGCCGGCCTCGGCCCGGCCGGCGCCGACCGGGCCTTCAGGCGCCTGCACGTCGCTGGCGGTGCCCAGCGATCCGTCCGCCGCGATCGGCAGCACCGCCAGCCGGCCGTCGCCGTAATTCGCCACCAGCAGGTGCCGGCCGCCGGGATGGACGCTGCAATGCGCCGGAATAGTGCCGCAGGAGCCGACGGTGTTCAGTGCCGCCAGGGCGCCGCTGTCGCGGTCGACCCGGTAGGCGGTGCAGGCGCCCTGGGCCGTGCCCTCGAAGTCGTCGATCTCGTTGACGGCATAGGCGTGCCGCCCGTCCGGGGCGAAGGCCAGCCAGGAGGGGCTGGGGCCGGGGACGCTGCCCAGCGCTTCCAGCCGGCCCGATTCCGGGTCCAGCCGGGCCAGGGTGATGCCCTCGCCGTTGCCGGACGCGCCCGTGTAGCTGCAGACATGGAACAGCATCGCCCACCCCGTCGTCGGTTTTGAGGACCCGATAGCATCCGTCTCGCGCATTGTCAGCGCCGCCGCGCGCGGCTATCACCCGCCATCCGCCGCCACTGCCGGGAGCCATGCGATGGCCGACACCCCGCCCGACCGCCTGTCGGTCAACCCGAACAGCCCGCATTTCGACGAGGCCGCGCTGCGCCGCGGCGTCGGGGTGCGATTCAACGGTTCCGAGCGTACCAATGTCGAGGAGTACTGCGTCAGCGAGGGCTGGGTCCTGCTGTCGATGGGCAAGGCGCTGGACCGCCGCGGCAACCCGCTGACGGTGAAGAAGACCGGCACGGTGGAGCCCTATTTCCGGGACGACACCCCGGACGCCTGATCCGGCCCGGAAGGAACACGGCCGTCCGTCCGGCATTGTGTCCTGGGGATCCATGATCCCGGGAGCCGCCGGATGGATCAATCGACGCCTTCGCCGCGGATGGCGCTGTTCGCCGTCCTCGGCACCCTGGTCTATCTCGGCCTGGCCGTGCTCGGCTGGGGCGGGCTCGCCGCCTTCTTCGCCCATCCGGCCCGCACCGCCGTGGCGGCGATCACCGTGGCGCTGACGGCCGCGAGCCTGTTCAGCGGCGGCAACATCAGCCCCGGCGAGCGTGAGGACCGCGGCAATCGCTGGGTGCTGGCGGCCTTCACCGTGCTCGGGCTGCTCGGCGCCTATGTGCCGGCCTGGACCGATCGGACGGAGCTGTGGACGCTCGACGGCGACACGGTGCGCTGGCTCGGCGTCGCCCTCTTCGCGCTCGGCGGCGCGTTGCGGCTCTGGCCGGTCTTCGTGCTCGGCCGGCGGTTCAGCGGGCTGGTGGCGATCCAGCCGGGACACGAACTGGTCACGACCGGCATCTACGGCGTGATCCGTCACCCCAGCTATCTCGGGCTGCTGGTCGGCGCGCTGGGCTGGGGGCTGGCCTTCCGCTCCGGCATCGGTATGATCCTGGCGCTGCTCAACCTGCTGCCGCTCCTGGCCCGCATCCGGGCCGAGGAGCGGCTGCTGGCCGACCAGTTCGGCGCGGAGTACGAGGCCTATCGCGGCCGCACCTGGCGGCTGGTGCCGGGGCTGTACTGAGGCCTCAGGCCGCCGCCTTCGCCGCGCCGGCGATCAGGCGGCCCAGCCGGGCGATGCCCTCCTCGATCGCCGCGGCGTCGGCCAGGGAGAAGGACAGGCGCAGCGTGTTGCCGTGGCTGCCGTCGGCGTGGAAGGCGCGGCCGGGGACGAAGGCGACCCCCAGCTCCACCGCCCGGGCCAGCAGCCCGGCGCCATCGAGATGCTCGGGCAGGGTCACCCAGATGAACATGCCGCCCTCCGGCCGGGTCCAGCTCACCCCCGCCGGCATGTGCCGCTCCAGCGCCGCCAGCATGCAATCGCGCCGGTCGCGATAGGCGGTGCGGATCTTCGCCACCTGGGCCGGATAGGCGTGCTCGGCCGCGTGGTGCATCACCATCTGGTTGATGGTGGGTGTGTGCAGGTCGGCCGCCTGCTTGGTCAGCACCAGCTTCTGCACCACCTCGCGCGCGGCGCAGATCCAGCCGATGCGCAGCCCCGGCGCCAGGGTCTTGGAGAAGCTGCCGCAATGGATCACGCGGCTGCGATCGATGCTGCCCTTGGCCGCCGCGTCCAGCGCCAGCAGCGGCGGCACGTCCTCGCCGTCGTAGCGCAGCGCCTGATAGGCCGAATCCTCGATCAGCGGGATGTCCAGCTCGTCCGCCAGGGCCAAGGCGCGCTCGCGGGCCGCCAGGCTCAGCGTCTCGCCCGAGGGATTGGCGAAATCCGGCGTCAGATAGGCCAGCCGCACCCGGCTGCCGGCCGCCCCGGCCGCCGCGCGGTAGGATTCGGGCGTGGCGTTGCCCTGCGCCGGATCCAGCCGGTCGTAGCGCGGCTCGTAGGGGTTGAAGGCCTGCAGCGCGCCGAGATAGGTCGGCCAGCCGACCAGCGCGGTGTCGCCGGGCGACAGGAACAGCTTGCCGAGATAGTCCAGCCCCTGCTGCGAGCCGGAGGTGATCACGATGTTGTCGATGCCGCAGGGCACGCCGATCGAACCCATGTGCCGGGCGATCCACTGCCGCAGCGGGGCATAGCCCTCGCTGACAGAATATTGCAGCGCGGTGTCGCCGGCGGCGAGCGCGGCCTCGTAGCCGGCGCGGAAGGTCTCGGCCGGGAACAGCGCCGGGTCGGGGATGCCGCCGGCGAAGGAGATCACGCCCGGCCGGTCCAACAGCTTCAGCAGCTCGCGGATCTCGGAGGCGCGCATCTTCGCGGCGCGGGTGGCGTAGTGGGTCTCGCCGATGGTCATGGTGTCCTCGGTCTTCCTGGGCCGGCGCGCTGCCCGGCGCCGTTCCCCGACCGAACCATGGCGGCTGGATTTATGTCAACGAGACTGACCTATTTCATGTCAGAGTTGTGGGCAGTGCGCGGCTGGTGACATTTTGTTTCGAGCCACTCGGCCCCTTGGCGGCCGCCTGCTGTACCGTCATAGTCGGATCGATAGTCTCTTTTTTTCGAGATCAGGGTCAGGCGCCATGTCCTCCGTGCCTTATCCCAACGACGGATCCGGTCCGAAGCGCAGGAAGACCCCATGGCAGATCGCCTGGGACAGCGGCTTGGCGTTCGGCCTGGCGCTGCTGCTGGGCAGCGGTCTCTTCGCATCCGCCCTGTTGCCATGGGCGCCGGAGTGGATGACGGTTCTCACTCGTCCCGGCAGATGGGGCGCATCCGGGGCGGCGGTGGCTACCCTCATCCTGGCGTCGGCCCTCACGGTGCTCTGGTATGTCTGGCCGCCCACGCTCCGCCGATGGCGTCTCGTCCGCCATGGCGTCCGGGTCGCCGGTCAGGTGATCCGGACCGAGCCCTGGATCCCGGCCAAGGTTTCGCCGAATGCGCCGAAGGGGCTCATCCGGTTTCGTTCAGAACACCGCGTCCGTGTCCACTACCGTTTCAGCGACGCGGCGGGCGTGGAGCATGACGGGTATGGCCAGCCGCGTGAGCTGTGGCCGAGGCCGGCGCCCGGCGATCCGATCCCGGTGCTCTACGATCCGCGGCGGCCGGGCAATTCGGCTCCGGAGGACGATCTGGCGGTTTGATGCATCACCCCTGCCAGCGGCGGAACAGCACGCTGGCGTTGACGCCGCCGAAGCCGAAGCCGTTCGACAGGGCGTGCTCGATCCGGCCGGGGCGCGCCTGCAGCGCCACCAAGTCGATGCCCTCGGCGTCCGGGTCGGGGGTCTCCAGGTTCAGCGTCGGCGGCATCACCTGGTCGCGCAGCGCCAGCACGGTGAACACCGCCTCCAGCCCGCCGGCGGCGCCCAGCAGGTGGCCGGTGGCCGATTTGGTGGCGCTGACCGCCACCGTGCCGCCGGTGCCGAACAGCGCCTTGATCGCCGCCAACTCGCCCTTGTCGCCGACCGGGGTGGAGGTGGCGTGGGCGTTCAGGTGCTGCACGTCGCCGGGGCTGATCCCGCCCTGGGCGAGCGCGATCTCCATGGCCCGGCGGGCGCCGTCGCCGTCCTCCGGCCCGGCGGTCATGTGATAGGCGTCGGCGGTGGTGCCGTAGCCGATCAGCTCCGCGATCGGCCGGGCGCCGCGGGCCAAGGCGTGGTCCAGCGCCTCGATCACCATGAGGCCGGCGCCCTCGCCCATGACGAAGCCATCGCGGGCCTGGTCGAAGGGGCGGGAGGCGCGCTCCGGCGTCTCGGTGAAGCCGGTGGACAGGGCCCGGGCCGCGGCGAAGCCGCCCAGGCTGACCCGGTCGATGCAGGCCTCGGTGCCGCCGCACAGCGCCACGTCCGCCTCGCCGGCGCGGATCATCCGGGCGGCGTCGCCGATGCCCTGCACCCCGGCGGCGCAGGCGGTGACCGGCGCGCCCAGCGGGCCCTTGAAGCCGTGGCGGATCGAGACCTGGCCGGCGGCGAGGTTGACCAGGAAGGCCGGCACGGTGAAGGGCGACAGCCGGCGCGCGCCCTTCTGGTCGACCGTCCGCACCGTCTCGACGATATAGGGGAAGCCGCCGACGCCCGAGGCGATCACAGTGGCGGTGCGCTGCCGCGCCCGATCGTCCGCCGGCCGCCAGCCGGACTGGGCCACCGCCTCCTCCGCCGCCGCCATGGCGAACTGGATGAAGCGGTCCATCTTCTTCTGGTCCTTCGGCGGCACCGCCGCGTCCGGGTCGAAGCCGGCCTCGGGATCCTCGGCGATGGACGGCACCACACCGGCGACCTTGGCGGCCAGGTCCGGCACCATCTCCTCCGGCAGGCGGCGCAGGCCCGACCGGCCGGCCAGCAGCCGGCGCCAGCTGGCCTCGACGCCGCTGGCCAGGGGCGACACCGCGCCCATTCCGGTGACGACGATACGGCGCATCTCAGGGTCTCCTCATGTCGGAACCGCGTCCACGCCGTCGCCGTTCCGGCGCTCCGCGAGCCGGATCCGGGCGGCGCGGGCCCCGCCGGCGGGGCCGGCATCGGGGCCCAGGCGGAACTCGGCCGTCTCCGGCGTGACCGGCAGGCCGCTGCGGCGGTCGACCAGCACCGGGTCGATCGGCGCGCCGTCGGCCCGGCCGGCCAGCTGCACCAGCACCTTGCCGCCGGTGGCGTGGCGGCTGCCCCAGGCGCCCAGCGCCGCCAGCACCGGGAACACATCCCGGCCGGCCGGGGTCAGCCGGTATTCGTGGCGCAGCGGCCGGTGCGAATAGGCGTGGCGCTCCAGCAGGCCGGCCTCGGCCAGGCTTTTCAACCGCCGGGCCAGCATGTTCGGGGCGATGCCCAGGCTGTGCTGGAAGTCGTCGAAGCGCGTCAGGCCCAGGAAGGCGTCGCGCAGGATCAGCAGGCTCCACCACTCCCCGAGCGCGTCGAGGGCGCGGGCGATCGGACAGTCCATGCCGGCGAAGCTGGTGCGCTGCATGGCGCCAGGGGTAGCGCAGTCGCTTGCATGATGCAAGCGATGCGAGGCGAGGCCGGTTCTCAGGGGGCCGGCAGGCGCTCCAGCGCGCCCAGCAGGGCCTTGTTGAACGCCTCCGGCGACTGGATCTGCGGCGCATGGCCTTCGCCGGGGAAGCGGATCAGCTTGGCGCCGGGGATGCGCTGGACGGCCTGGCGGCTCAGCTCGGCATAGTTGCCCAGGCGCTGCGCCACCTCGGGCGAGGCCAAGGCCTTGCCGATCGCGGTGGTGTCGCGTTCGCCGATCATCAGCACGGTCGGGGTGTGGATGTGCTCCAGCTCGTGGACCACCGGCTGGTTGAACACCATGTCCGAGGTCAGCGCCTGGTTCCAGGCCACCTGGCGGCCGCCTTCACCCTGGTACATGCCGGCCAGCATCTGCACCCAGCGGTCGTATTCCGGGCGCCATTCGCCGGCATAGTAGGTGGCCTGCTGATAGGCCTTGATGCTGTCGGCGGTGGTCTTCAGCTCGCCCTCGAACCACTGGTCGACGGTCTGCTGCGGCACGCCTGCGGCCTTCCAGTCCTCCAGCCCGATCGGGTTCACCAGCACCAGGCCGGACAGCGCGTCGGGGAAGGCGAGGGCATAGCGCATCGCCAGCATGCCGCCCATGGAATGGCCCATCACCACCGGGCGCTGGATCCCCAGCCTGTCGAGCAGCGCCCTGGTGTTGGCGGCCAGCTGGTGCAGCCCGAACTGGTAGGCCTGCGGCTTGGTGGACTTGCAGAATCCGACCTGGTCCGGCGCGACGACGCGGTAGCCCGCCTGCAACAGCGGCCGCATCACCCCTTCCCAGGCGGCGCCGCAGAAGTTCTTGCCGTGCAGCAGCACCACGGTGCGGCCGTTCGGCTTGTCCGGCTGCACGTCCATATAGGCCATGGACAGGTCCTGACCCTGCGACTTGAAGTCGAAGCGCTGGACCGGGAAGGGATAGTCGAAATCCGCCAGCATGGGGTCGGCGACGGCGGCCGGGGCGGCGGCGAGGGTTGCGAGCAGGGCGGCGGCCAGGGTCAGGCGTCGGATCATCTCTCTCCTCGGGGCCGGATCGATGCTGCCGGGTTAACGCCCGGCCGCCGTGCACGGCGCCGCGCGGATCGTCGCGGCCGGATCAGTCCCGCGCCGGCCCGGTGTAGAAGCCCGGCCAGTGGCGGCGAGCATGCTCGCCATCGGCGGCGAAAACGTGGCAGCTGTCCAGCAGCACCGGCCGTTTCGCCGGGTCGGCCTCCCCGGCGCGCTCGCGCGACAGGATCGGGAACACGGTCTGGAACGCGGTGGTGGCCATGGGCCCCAGCAGCTCGACCAGATGGGTGCAGCCTTTGGCGCCGCCCAGCCGCTCCTTCGCCGCGCGGGTGAAGCCGGGGCCGATGCGCAGGCCGACCAGCGCCTGGAAGGCGGGCGCGATCTCCGGGCACAGGGCGTAGGGGCCGTGCTCGGTCTCCGCCTCGACCGCGACGATGGCCAGGCCGTCGTCGACGGTCAGCCGCAGCCGCATCTGATGCAGCGGCTCGCCCGGCGTGATCGCGCCGCGGAACTCGTTGCGGAACTTGTAGTGCTTTGTGTCGACGAGGTGGCCCTCGATGTCCCACAGCCCGTCGGCACGGCGGAAGCCGTCGCAGGTGACCCGGCGGGTGTGGATCTGCTCGCGCGCGGCGGGGGCGGAGAGGGGCATCGGGTCAGCTGGCCTCGGGCTCGACCTCGGCGGGCGGGGTCACCCGCACCGCGGTGATCTGGTTGCGCTGGCGCCGCAGGATCTCGAAGCGGAAGCCGTGGAAGGTGAAGGCTTGGCCGACCTCCGGCAGGTGCCGCGCCTCGTGCAGCACCAGCCCGGCGATGGTCGAGGCCTCGTCGTCCGGCAGCCGCCACTCGAAGCGGCGGTTCAGGTCGCGGATGGTGACCGTGCCGTCGACCAGGAAGCTGCCGTTCGGCTGCGGCCGGACGCCGGCCACCGGCAGATCGTGCTCGTCGACGATGTCGCCGACGATCTCCTCCAGGATGTCCTCGAGCGTCACCACGCCCTGCAGGTCGCCGTACTCGTCGACCACGATGGCGAAATGCTCGCGCCGGGTGCGGAAGGCGTGCAGCTGGTCCAGCAGGCTGGTCGAATCCGGGATGAACCAGGGCTTGGCCGCGATCCGGCGGATGTCCAGCCGGTTCGGGTCGCCGCCGGCTGCCTGCAGCGCCCGCAGCACGTCCTTGGCGTGCAGCACGCCGATGATGTTCTCCAGGCCGCCCTGGCACAGCGGCATGCGGGTGTGCGGGCTGTTCAGCATCGCCGCCACCACCTCGCGCGGGGTCAGCTCGATGTCGATCGCCTCGACGCTGCGGCGATGGGTCATGATCTCCGACACCGAGACGTCGCCGAGATCGAGGATCGAGCGCAGCATCTGCCGCTCCTGCGCCACCTCGGCCTCGCTGCCGCGATGCAGCTCTATGGCGCCGCGCAGCTCGTCGACATAGTCGGCCAGGCCGATCCGGCTGGGATCGGCCCCGAACAGCCGCAGCACGCCGCGCACCAGCCAGTTCACCAGGCGCACCACCGGGCTCAGCAGCCAGACCACGGACCTGACCATGGGGGCGATGCCCAGCGCCGCGCGGTCGGCGTGGTTGATGGCGTAGGTCTTCGGCAGCACCTCGCTGAAGACCAGGATCAGCGCTGTCATCACCACCGTGGCCACCGGCACCGCCGGGGCGCCGAGCACCGAGACCAGCAGGCTGGTGGCGAGGGAGGAGGCCAGGATGTTGACCAGCGTGTTGCCCAGCAGCAGGGCGCCGATCAGCCGCTCCTTCTGCTCGCGCAGCCGGTTGACGATGCCGGCCCGCCTCAGCCCGTGCGTCTCCAGCTGGTGCATCCGCGCCCGGCTGGCCGCGGTCAGCGCCGTCTCAGATCCCGAGAAGAAGGCGGAGGCCACGAGCAGGACGACGATCCCGGCGAGGTGGAGCAGGAGGACGAGATCGTCGGACATGGCGGTTGCTGTCAGGCGGCGATGGCGTCGGCCAGCACCGCGGCGACCGGTTCGACCGGCACCTCGCTGGTGACGAAGGCCTGGCCGATGCCGCGCACCAGGATGAAGGTCATGCGCCCGTCCCGCACTTTCTTGTCGCGGGTCATATGGTGCAGCAGGGCGCCGACGGACCAGGCACGGTCGCGGGCCGGGCGGGTCGGCAGGCCCATCGCCTCCAGGTGCCGGGCCAGCCGGTCGCGGTCCGCGGCCGGGCACAGGCCCAGGCGCACCGACAGGTCGAAGGCCATGACCATGCCGATCGCCACCGCCTCGCCATGCAGCAGCGCGTCGCCATAGCCGGTCTCGGCCTCCAGCGCGTGGCCGAAGGTGTGGCCGAGGTTGAGCAGGGCGCGCCGTGCCGCCTCGCGCTCGTCCTCGCCGACGATCTCGGCCTTCATTTCGCAGCTGCGCTTGACCGCCCAGATCATCGCGTCGCCGTCGCCGGCCAGCAGCTTCGGGCCGTTCTCCTCCAGCCAGGCGAAGAAGCGGGCATCGCCCAGGGCGCCGTACTTCGCCACCTCGGCATATCCCGCGCGCAGCTCTCGCGCCGGCAGGGTGGCGAGGAGCGCGGTGTCGGCCAGCACCAGCAGCGGCTGGTGGAAGGCGCCGATCAGGTTCTTGCCATGCTTGCTGTTGACCCCGGTCTTGCCGCCCACCGAGCTGTCGACCTGGGCCAGCAGCGTGGTCGGGATCTGCACGAAGTCGAGGCCGCGCAGCGCCGTGGCCGCGGCGAAGCCGGCCAGGTCGCCGACCACGCCGCCGCCGAGTGCGACCAGCAGCGTCCGCCGCTCGATGCCCAGCGCCAGGATCCGGTCCAGGAGGTCGGCCAGCACCGCCATCGACTTGGTCGCCTCGCCCGGCGGCACGGTCAGGGTCTCGGCCACGATGCCGGCGGCGGCCAGCGACGCCTCCAGCGCGGCGCCGTGCAGCCCCGCCACCCGGGCGTCGGCGACCACGATCACCCGCCTGCCGCGGCCCAGCGCGGCGATGCGCTGCCCGGCCTCGGCCAGGGCGCCGGGGCCGATGACGATGTCGTAGCTGCGCGGGCCCAGCCCGACGCGGATGGTCTCTCGTGTCATCTCAGGGATTCAATCCGTCTGCCCCGCATGGGCGGTTTCGGTCGCGGCGGCCTCGGCCGCCAGATGGGCGTCGATGGCGGCCAGCACCCGGTCCACCGTCTCCTCGACCGGACCGTCGCGGCTCTCCACCGTCATGTCGGCCAGGGCGTAGACCGGGTAGCGCCGCTGCATCAGCCCTTCCAGCACCGCCTTCGGGTCGCCCTGGCGCAGCAGCGGCCGGTTGCTGCGCTTGGCGGTGCGCGCTGCCAGAACCGACAGCTCCGCCTTCAGCCAGACCGACAGTCCGTGCTCGGCGATGACGTCCCGGGTCTGCGGGTCCATGAAGGCGCCGCCGCCGGTCGACAGCACCTGCACCGGGTCGTGCATCAGCCGGGCGATCACTCGCCGCTCCAGGTCGCGGAAGGCGGGCTCGCCGTAGCGCTCGAAGATGTCCGGGATGGTGCAGCCGGCCGCCGCCTCGATCTCGTGGTCGGCGTCGGTGAAGCCGAGGCCCAGCCGCGCGGCCACGCGCTTGCCCACCGCGGTCTTGCCGGCGCCCATCAGGCCGACCAGAACCAGGGTGCGGGGCAAGGGGCGGTGCAGCGTGGTGATCATCGATCCTCTTCCAGACCCGACCCAATCCATCTTGGGGGGCTCATTGGCGGCCGGGCGGTTTGCCGCCGCCCTGCCGACCGCCTAAGATAGGGTTGCGCCGGGCCGGCCGCATCTGCTTTCTCCGGCCCCGGCCCGCGCATCGGCCTGGTTTCACACCTGTCAGGGGTCCGTCTTGGCTCGTCGTCGTTCGAAGTCCCGCTTTTCGCAGAGTTCCGGTGGCGGCGGGGGCGGCGGCCTCGGCCGGGTGCTGGCGATCGCCGTGCTGCTGGTCATCGTCGGCGGCGGCGTGGCGCTCGCGGTGATCGACTTCCGGCCGCCGACCCAGACGGTCGAGAAGGTGATCCCGAACACCCAGTTCAAGCAGTAGGGTGTCCGAGGCCGCAGCCCCGAAGCGCCGGCGCGGCCGGCCGCCGGCGCCGCGCCTCCTGCCGCCGCCCGCGGTCGAGGCCTTCCTCGACATGCTGGTGGCGGAGCGCGGCGCGGCCGCCAACACCCGCGAGGCCTATGGCCGCGACCTGCTCGACCTGAACCGCTTCCTCGAGGCCCGTGGCGGCGGCATCGACCGGGCCGGCACCGACGATCTGCGCGCCTATCTCGGCGATCTGGCGCGGCGCGAAGGGGCGAAGGGCGGCAGGACCGCCGCGCGCACCGCGGCCCGCCGCCTGTCGGCGATGCGGCAGTTCTACCGTTTCCTGGTGTCGGAGGGCCGGCGGCAGGACGACCCGTCCGCCGCGCTCGATTCCCCGGCGCTCGGCCGGCCGCTGCCGAAGCTCTTGTCCGAGGACGAGGTCGAGGCGCTGATCGGCGCGGTCTCGGGTCTGTTCGCCGACCCGGAGCGGCTGGCCGAGGGGCTGCGCCTGATGGCCCTGCTCGAGATCCTCTATGGCGGGGGGCTGCGGGTGTCCGAGCTGGTCGGGCTTCCGCTCTCGGCCCTGGCGCGGGACGGGCGGGCGCTGATCGTGCGCGGCAAGGGCGACAAGGAGCGGCTGGTGCCGCTGTCGGAGCCCGCGCGCGACGCCATCGCCGCTTATCTCCCGTATCGCGGCATGTTCTCCGTCAAGGGCCGCGACCGGGGCTTCCTGTTTCCGTCGCGCATCGCCCGCGGCGGCTGCCTGACCCGGCAGCGATTCGGCCAGTTGCTGAAGGATCTGGCGGTCGAGGCAGGGATCGAGCCCAGCCGCGTCAGCCCCCATGTGCTGCGCCATGCCTTCGCCACCCATCTGCTGTCGCACGGCGCCGATCTGCGCTCGGTCCAGACCATGCTCGGCCATGCCGACATCGCCACGACCCAGATCTACACCCATGTGCTGGGCGACCGGCTGCAGAGCCTGGTGACATCCGCCCATCCGCTGGCCAAGGCCAGGCGGCCGTAATTCAGAGGGCCGGCTGGGCGAAGCTCCACAGCCGATTCGCCAGAAAGCCCCAGACCAGCACGGCCAGCGTGGCCGCGGCTTGGGCCGGCAGATAGGGCACACCGAGCCGGCTGGCGAAGAGCGCCATCAGCAGGCCGGTCCAGGCGAAGCCGCCGGCGGCGACCAGGGCGAATCGCCAGGCAGCCTCGCGATGCGGCCGGCCGCCGGCGAAGGTCAGCCGCCGGTTGAGCGCATAGGAGACGAGGCCGCCGGCGACATAGCCGGCCAGAGCCGCCGGCAGCGGCGCGGCGCCGCCCGATTCGACCAGCGCGATCAGCAGAGCGTAGTGGATCGCGGTCGCGACCGCGCCGACGCCGGCGTAGCGGGCGAACTGAAGGGATATGGCGGGGACCGCAAAGGCCCGCATGCGGCTGTGTTGGCACAGCGGCGGCCCGGCGTCACATGTCATCGCCGTAAGCGAAGGCCGGCCGGATCGCATTTGCATTGACAGCAAGGCCCGGTTGCGGTTTCGCTGTTGCCGCTTGAGTCCTCCTGGAACGGAACGACGTGATCTTCCTGCCCCCGACGCTGCGACGACGACGCCTGCAGCCCGCCCTTCGCGGCGCGGCGGCCTGAGGCGTTCCGGGGTGCCTGCGACACCATGATGCGGGCGGGACGGAAGCCGGTCGGCGCGCGAACCGACGCTCTCCGTTCCAAGGATCCTTCTCCAGTGTATCTCCTGAAGACCGAACGGCCGCGGGATGCGGCCGAAGTCGACGCCCTGCTCGACCTCGCCTTCGGCCCGAACCGGCAGACCAAGGTCTCCTACCGCTATCGCGACGGCATCGCGCCTGTGCGCAGCCTGTGCTTCGTGGTGCGCGAGGACGGGCGGCCCAGCGGCCGGATCCTCGGCTCGATCCGCTACTGGCCGATGCTGCTCGACTCCGGCCGGCCGGTGTTGCTGCTCGGGCCCCTGGCGGTGCAGCCGGAGCTGCGCGGCGCCGGCGTCGGGGCCGCGCTGATGCGCGGCAGCATGAAGCGGGCGGCCGATATGGGCCACCGGCTGGTGCTGCTGGTCGGCGACCTCGCCTACTACGCCCGCTTCGGCTTCCAGCCCGCGGCCCCGCTGGGCTTCGCGATGCCGGACGAACAGCCACACCGGCTGCTGGTGGCGGAGCTTCGGCTCGGCGCACTGGAGGATGTTCCGGGCGGCACGCTGCTGCGGGCCGACGCCGCGGTCAGCCCTGCGCAGATTTCGGTCTCAATGCGCGCGGCCCTGTGTTAGACAGCCCCCGATCCCGAGGGCCAGTCTCAACGCGGAATGAAGACCTTTCTCGAATTCGAAAAGCCGATCGCCGAGATCGAAGGCAAGATCGAGGAGCTTCGGCACATCACCGACGCCGGCGAGCTCAACATCGCCGACGAGGTCTCCCGGCTTCAGACCAAGGTCGACAAGCTGCTGCGGGACACCTATCGCGGGCTGACGCCGGCGCAGAAGGTGCAGGTCGCGCGGCATCCGAATCGGCCGCATGCGCTGGACTACATCCAGGCGCTGGTCACCGAGTTCCAGCCCCTGGCCGGCGACCGCGTCTTCGCCGAGGACCGCGCCATCGTCGGCGGCCTGGGGCAGTTCCAGGGCCGCTCGGTGGTGGTGATCGGGCAGGAGAAGGGCAACGACACCGAAAGCCGCATCCGGCACAATTTCGGCATGGCCAAGCCCGAGGGCTACCGCAAGGCGCAGCGCCTGCTGGACCTGGCCGATCGCTTCCGCCTGCCGGTGATCACCTTCGTCGACACCGCCGGCGCCTATCCTGGCGTGGCGTCGGAGGAGCGTGGCGTGGCCGAGGCCATCGCCAAGTCGATCGAATCCTGCCTCAAGGTGCAAGTGCCGCTGGTCTCGGTGGTGATCGGCGAGGGCGGCTCGGGCGGCGCCATCGGCATCGCCGTGGCCGACCGGGTGCTGATGCTGGAGCACTCGATCTATTCGGTGATCTCGCCGGAAGGCTGCGCCTCGATCCTGTGGCGCAGCAGCGCGCAGAGCCAGGAGGCCGCGGCGGCGCTGAAGCTGACGGCGCAGGACCTGAAGCAGCTGGGCGTCATCGACGGCGTGATCGAGGAGCCGGTCGGCGGCGCCCACCGCTTCCCGCAGCAGGCGTTCGACGCGGTCGGCGACGCGATCGGCTCGGCGCTGGCCGGGCTGGTCGACCTCGACGGCAAGACCCTGCGCAGCAAGCGCCGCGAGAAGTTCCTGGCGATCGGCCAGAACCTGGGCTGAGCCCGCTCTACCGAAGACTCAAACCGTCATGGCGAGCCCCGAAGGGGCGTGGCCATCCAGCGGCACAGGTCCCCTGGATGGCCACGCCGGCTTCGCCGGCTCGCTATGACGGTTTCAGGTAGGGAATAGCCCGACTACCAGATCGACCCCGCCGCCGGAGCCGGACCGGCGCCCGATCCTCGCCGGCCTCGATCCGCTCCAGGAAATGGCCGAGCAGCCGCTCGTACAGCGCGTCGCCCAGGCAGGCATCCTCCAGCCCGACATCGATGTTCGGGTTGTCGTTGACCTCGATCACCACCGGGCCCTGCGGCGTCTCCTTCAGGTCGACGCCGTAGAGGCCGGCGCCGATCAGCGCGGCGGCGGCCAGCGCGGCGGACAGCACCGCCGGCGGCACGGCGTCCAGCGGCACCGGCTCGGTCGCGCCCTCCTCGCTGCGGCCGTCCCCGCCGTGGCGGAAGATCTGCCAGTGGCCGCGCACCATGCGATAGCGGCATGCGAAGAGCGGCCGGCCGGCCAGCACGCCGATGCGCCAGTCGAACTCGGTGTAGAGGTATTCCTGCGCCAGGATCAGGCGCGACCGGCGCAGCAGCCGGCGGCCCGCCACCGGCAGCTCGGCCGGGGTGTCGACCCGTACGACGCCGCGGGAGCAGGCGCCGTCCGGCACCTTCAGCACCAGCGGGAAGCCCAGCGCCTCGCCGGCCGCCGCCAGCGTGTCGGCCCGCACCGCCAGGGTGCGCGGCTGCGGCACGCCTTCGGCCTTGAGGCGCTCATGCAGGAACACCTTGTTGCAGCAGCGCAGGATCGACACCGGGTCGTCGATCACCGGCAGGCCCAGCTGCGCCGCGGTCTCGGCGAAGGCGTAGCTGGGCGATTGCAGCGCCGTGGTCTCGCGGATCAGCAGCGCGTCGAAGCCGCCGAGCCGCGGCAGGTCGCGGTGGCCGAGGCATTCGGTGTCGACACCCATCGACGACGCGACGTCGCGCAGCCGGGCGATGGTACCGGGCCTGGACGGCGGCAGCGGGTCGTCCGGGTTCACCAGCACGGCCAGGCGGGGGGCGCGACGAAACGGCCGCGGCGTCGGCGGCGGGCCGGCCAGCCGCTCCAGCGCGGCGCGCAGCAGGCGCTGCTGGCGCGGGTCGAGGCCGGCCAGCGGCTCCGCCATCACCTGCAGCAGCTGCGGGCGGACCGGATCGATCTGCAGGGTCATCAGCGGCAGGCCGAACGCCTGATAGGCCGCCTCGGCCACCTCCTGCAGATGCGGCTTGTTGCAGCGGCCCAGCGCCACGAACAGGCGGCGCGGCAGGATCAGGCGCTCGCCCTGGCGGCGCAGCGCGGCCAGGGCGCGGTCGACCGGCGCATGGCGGCTGCGGAGCAGCCGGCCGTCGGCCTGGTCGGCGAGATCCGTCGCGGTCGGGATGGCGGCATAGCCGCGCGCCTCGGCGATCAGCGAGACGTAGTAGCCGAAGGAGAGAGGCCGCTGGTCGCGGCATAGATTGACCACGGTGACGCCGGGCGCCGCAGCCGGCTCCGGCAGTTGGTGCCCGTCCAGCAGGTCGTCAGGGGCGACGACGCGGCATTGGGGAGGCAGGTCGGCGGCCAGCCCTTCGGGCTCGTCGGCGACGATCAATGTGATGGCCATGGGTCCATGCGTGATGTGGCAATGGCCTTCAGCGTCCCGCCGATCCGGATAAATTCGCCATTCGGATTTGCGGGCGCGTCACTCCACCGCGAACACCCGCTGCGTGAACCTCTCGGCCAGGCGGCCTAGTTCGGGGCCCAGGACGCGATCCTCCGCCACCGGCGGAACCACGCCACGCACCTCGTCGACCAGGTCTCGCAGCGCCGGCGTGGCTGACCGGCCGGTGACGTGCAGCGCCTGGGAGGCGATCACCGCCAGCATCGCCAGCGCCGCGTCCAGGCAGCGGCCGGCGCGCTCCTCCTTGGCCCAGGCCAGGAAGGCCGGGGCGGCGACGTCGTCCTGGCCGGCGCCTGCGGCCTCGGTGCCGGGCAGGAAGGTGCGCTGGGCCGCCGCCTTGGCCTGCTCCAGGTAGCCGGTCACCGCCATCGGCACATAGCCCAGGCTGCCATGGCCGTCGCTGTCGCTGGGATCGCGGCCGACCATCAGCAGGTCGGGCAGGTGCGACACCCGGCCGGCGAGCAGCTTCGAGCTGTGGCGGTCGCACAGCAGGCAGAGGTCGGCCCAGATCGCCGCCAGGTCGTCCAGCGCCGGCGCCGCCATGGCGTTGTGGTAGCCGCCGGTACTGATGCAACGGCCGTCCGGATGGCCCGGGCCCGCCTCGTCCGGCGGAATGTAGACCGGGTTGTCCGAGGCCGCCGCCAGCGACACCGTGGCTGCGCGCTCGGCGGCCGCCAGGGCCCGGTGCGCCTGGCCCAGGAGGCGCGGCACGATGCGGTAGCTGACCGGCGCCTGGTAGCCGCGCCGCCCGTCGCCGGCGCCGTCCAGCAGGGCGCGCAGGTGGCGCAGCGCCGCGGCGTCATGCGCATCGCCCCACAGCGTGTCCAGCGCGGCGTCATAATGCTCCAGCGGCGCGCGGAAGGCTTCGATCGACAGGGCGAAGACGCCCTCCGCCAGCCGGATCCGGTTGCGCGCCGCCAGGGCCGAATCGGCCACCAGCGCCGCGGCGCAGGGCGACCCGTTAATCAGCGAGCCGCGCTCCTTGACCTCGAGGTCGAAGCGGGCGCTGAGCGCGGCGAACAGCGGGTAGAGGGCCAGGATCTCCCCGGCCCCGCCCTGGCCGGAGGCGGGCACCGCCGGCAGCAGGCCGCCGTCCAGCATGGCGGCGACGGCCAGCGCGATCCGCGGCGTGGTGGCGGCGTGGCCTTCCAGGAAATTCGCGAGGCGCGCCAGCACGATGCCGCGTACCACCCGCTCCGGCAGCTTGTCGCCGAAGGCGGTGGCGGCGGCGAAGGCTTTGATTCGGGCGTGGCGGTCGCGCTCCTCCGGCCGCAGCCGCCGGTCGGCCAGCTCGCCCATCGCCGTGGTCACGCCGTAGATCACTAGGTCCGGGTCGGTGTCGATCAGCCGCAGGAAGGCGGCGCGGCAGTCTGCGATCCGGGCCAGCGCCGCCTCGGTGATGCGCACGCCCTCGCCCCGCCAGGCGACGCGGTGCACCGCGTCCAGGGTGATGTCGGCTCTCCTGGTCAGGGCCAGTGTCATCGGAATCCGCTCCCGCCTTAGGCGTGCGACGCCCCCGGTGCGGCAGCTTGGCAAAAGCAAAGGCCGGCGGCGATAGGATTCGCCGGCCGGCCTTTCCGATCACCGGTATCGTGGTGCTTACGCCACCGACCCGTGGCAGTGCTTGAACTTCTTGCCCGAGCCGCAGGGGCAGGGGGCGTTGCGCGGGGTGTGGGCCCATTCGGGGTTCAGCGCCAGCGCCGCGCTGGCCGCCGCCACCGCGCCGGCGGCGGTCGCGAATTCGGGCTCCGGCGGCGCGCCCAGCGCCGGGTCGAAGCGGCCCTCGTGCATCTCGCGCTGCATCGCCGCGCGCTGCTGGGCCTCGACATCCTCTGGCCGGGTGACGCGCAGCTCGACCTGCGCCAGCACCTGGGTAACGTTTTCGCGCAGCCCGGCCAGCATCTCCTCGAACAGATTGAACGCCTCGGCCTGGTATTCGCGCAGCGGGTCGCGCTGGGCATAGGCGCGCAGGTTGATACCCTGGCGCAGATGGTCCAGCGTCAGCAGGTGGTCCTTCCAGCTCTGGTCCAGGATCTGCAGCAACAGGCTCTTCTCGGCCATCTGCATGATCTCGGGGCCGTAGGCCTCAACCTTCGCCGCCATCTTGGCGTCGACCGCCTGCTGGATCCGCTCCTCGATCTCGCGGTCGGCGATGCCCTCTTCCTTGCCCCATTCCTTGATCGGCAGGTCGAGCCCGAAGATCCGCAGGACCTCCTCGTGCAGCCCGTCGATGTTCCACTTCTCGGCGTAGCTGTTCTCGGGAATGGCGCGGGCGACCATGGCGGCCACCACCTCCTGCCGCATGTCGGCGACCATCGCGCCGACCTCCTCGGCCTGCATGATCTCGCGCCGCTGCTCGTAGATCACCTTGCGCTGGTCGTTCATCACGTTGTCGAAGCGCAGCAGGTTCTTGCGGATGTCGAAGTTGCGGGCCTCGACCTTCTCCTGCGCCTTCTCCAGCGCCCGGTTGATCCAGGGGTGGATGATCGCCTCGCCCTCCTTCAGGCCGAAACGGCGCAGGATGCCGTCCAGCCGCTCGGAGGCGAAGATGCGCATCAGGTCGTCTTCCAGCGACAGGAAGAACTTCGACCCGCCGGGGTCGCCCTGGCGGCCGGAGCGGCCGCGCAGCTGGTTGTCGATGCGGCGGCTCTCATGCCGCTCGGTGCCGACGACGTAGAGCCCGCCGGCCTGCAACACGATCTCCTTGTTCCGCGCCACCTCGGCCCGGATCTCGGCCTCGCGCCGCTCGCGCTCCGCCGGGTCGTCGATGCCGGCGAGCTCCAGCGCCACCCGCATCTCGACATTGCCGCCGAGCTGGATGTCGGTGCCGCGGCCGGCCATGTTGGTGGCGATGGTCACGGCGCCGGGCCGGCCGGCCTGGGCGACGATATAGGCTTCCTGCTCGTGGAAGCGGGCGTTCAGCACATTGTGCGGGATCTTCTCCCGCTGCAGCAGCGCCGACAGCGTCTCCGACTTCTCGATCGACACGGTGCCGACCAGCACCGGCTGCTGCCGGGCGTTGCACTCGCGGATCAGCGTGACGATGGCGTCGTATTTCTCGCGGACGGTGCGGTAGACCTCGTCGTCCTCGTCCTTGCGCTTGACCGGGACGTTGGTCGGGATCTCGACCACCTCGAGGTTGTAGATCTCGCCGAACTCGGCGGCCTCGGTCTGCGCCGTGCCGGTCATGCCGGCCAGCTTCGGATAGAGGCGGAAGTAGTTCTGGAAGGTGATCGACGCGAGGGTCTGGTTCTCGCGCTGGATCTCGACCCGCTCCTTGGCCTCGATTGCTTGGTGCAAGCCCTCGGAATACCTGCGGCCTTCCATCATGCGGCCGGTGAATTCATCGATGATGACGACCTTGCCGTCCTTGACGATGTAATCGCGGTCCAGCTGGAACATCACGTGGGCGCGTAATGCTTGGTTTACGTGGTGGACGACGTTCACGTTGTGGATGTCGTACAGATTGTCGCCCTGCAGCAGGCCGTTCTCGATCAGCAGGCGCTCGATCTTCTCCTGGCCGGCCTCGGTCAGGGCGACGGTCTTCTGCTTCTCGTCGTGCTCGTAGTCCTCGACCGCGACCAGGCTGGGGATCAGCCGGTCGACGCGCATGTACATCTCCGACGAATCCTGCGCCGGGCCGGAGATGATCAGGGGCGTCCGCGCCTCGTCGATCAGGATCGAGTCGACCTCGTCGACGATGGCGAAGTTGAACGGCCGCTGGACCATGTCCTCGAGCCGGAACTTCATGTTGTCGCGCAGGTAGTCGAAGCCGAACTCGTTGTTGGTGCCGTAGGTGATGTCGGCGGCGTAGGCGGCCCGGCGCTCGCTGTCGTCCAGCCCGTGGACGATGCAGCCGACCGAGAGGCCGAGGAAGTTGTAGATCCGCCCCATCCAGCCGCTGTCGCGCTGGGCCAGGTAGTCGTTGACGGTGACGACGTGCACGCCCTTGCCGGTCAGGGCGTTGAGATAGACCGCCAGGGTCGCGACCAGGGTCTTGCCTTCGCCGGTCTTCATCTCGGCGATCTTGCCCTGGTGCAGCACCAGGCCGCCGACCAGCTGCACGTCGTAATGGCGCTGGCCGAGCACCCGCTTGGCCGCCTCGCGCACCGTGGCGAAGGCCTCCGGCAGCAGGTCGTCCAGCGTCTCGCCCTTGTCCAGCCGGGCGCGGAACTCCTGCGTCTTGGCCCGCAGCTGGTCGTCGCTGAGCGCCTGGAACTCGGGCTCCAGGGCGTTGGTCTTGACCACCGGGCCGGTGATCAGCGTCTTGACGAAGCGATCGTTGGACGAACCGAACAGCTTTCGGGCGAGCGCACCGAACATCGAAAACCTCGACTTGGGCAGGGAGAGCACGTGGCAGCACTCCCCCTGGAATTGGGGCCGCGCCATCCAGCTTTCAACGCGGCGCGGCACCATAGCGGAAGGGCCCGGCCCTGCCAATGGCCGGGCCTTTCCGCTCAGCTCGCCGGGTCGGCGGCGATGGCGCTGCCCTTCAGCACGACCGGGCGGGTGGTCTCGCCGGTGATGCCGAAATCGCTGTCGTTGATCATCATCAGCGACCCGTCGCCGGTCAGCGCCAGCCCCTCGATCTTGACCGGCACCTCCGGATGGTCGGCGCTGTCGAAGCGCAGCGTCTTCTTCACCGGCACGATCTTCGCGGCCGCGAGGTCCTTGCTCGCTTCGAGGCTCGGCGAGGTCTGCAGCTCGTCCCAGGCGGTGCCGTGGATGTCGGTGGCGCCGGCCAGCGAGATCTCATAGAGCTTGGTGGTGCCGTCGGTGCGCTCCAGCACCAGGAAGCGGTCGGGGCCGAGGCCCATGATCTCGCTGATGCGCGGGTCGCTCTGCTTCTTCGACGGGTCCAGCCGGAAGCTCTGCGGGTCGTCCAGCGTGTAGACGTATTCGCCGGTGACCGCGAGGGTGGCCGGGTCGAGGGTCCACAGCCGGGCGTTCTTCGAGCCGCGATAGGTGTCGGCGTCCGGGTTGGCCAGCGGGTTCTGGATGATGGTGGCGAAGCGCTTGCCGTCCGGGGTGACGGCGAGCGATTCCAGGCCGCGGTTGAGGAAGCGCCTGGCCAGCACCGCCGGCAGGCCGCCGTCGACCGGGTAGTGCGCGCCCTTGAAGTCGTCCTCGGTGCCCTGCGGCACGATCCGGCGCAGGATCTTGCCGTCGGCCGCGACATGCAGCAGCGACGGGCCGTTCTCCTCCGACACCCAGAAGCTGCCGTCGGCCATCGGCACCACCGATTCGGCGTCGACCGCGTCGGGGTTCTGCTCGAGCTTCCTGCCGGACAGGTCGATCGGCTGCTCGGTCGAGGCGTGGGTCAGCGGGTTGAGGAGGCCGTTGACCGGCTTGCCGCTGCCGTCCCTGAGCGGCAGCACGGCGTCGACCGTGAAGCGGCCGCCGTCCTGCAGCGTGATCCGGTAGATCGTCGGCGAATAGTCGGGCAGCGGATAGATGCGGGCGCCCTTGAGGTCGCCGCAGATGGTCTTGCCGTCGACCCCGAACACGTCCTCGACATCGCCGCAGGTGAAGTTCGGGCCGCGGTCCGAGATGGTCCAGAAGGTCATCGGCGGGTCGCCGGCGCGGCGGGCGGCGCCGCTGCCGATGCCGACATTCAGCTCGCGGGTCTTGCCGCCGGGCACCGAGATGCTGCCGAGCGCCAGCTTCGGGTCGCTGCTGGTGTAGCTGGTGATGGTCTCGGCCGCCTGCGCGGCCGGCAGGATCGCGACCGAGAGCAGCAGGACCGCAACCGCGGGACGGAATGCCATGAACCCCTCCTTAATTCTTTGTCACCCGGGGCCGGGCGCACGCGCGGCGCCGCCGGCCGGAAATCCTCCGTCCTTCTAGGATTTGCCGCGTGTCGCGCCGGTGACGGTCATGTTAAGCTTTGATGACAGCGGCTTCGGCCCGGCCGGCGGCGGCCCTTGGTCCGCTTGTGCCTGCTTCCGGCCTGTGCTTTACCTGTCCGCCACGTCGCGCAGTCGGCGCCGCCGCGATCCCATGACCGGATGCCGGCACGTCTCCGCCGAGGCGCCGCTCGTCCCACAGTGCTGAAAGGACGCGTTTGATGTCTTCCCTCGCCCTCCGCCTGCTCGCCGGCGCGGCCGCCCTGACGTTCCTGGCCGGTCCGGTCCTGGCCCAGGATGCGGCGAAGCCCGCCGAGGCGCCGGCCGCCGCCCCGGCCGCCGGGGACCAGGCCGGCAAGGCCGACGACCCGGTCGCGGCCACGGTGAACGGCCAGCCGATCCTGCGCTCCGAGGTGCTGGAGGCGATCAACAGCCTGCCGCAGCAGTACCGCCAGATGCCGGTCGAGATGCTGGTGCCGCTGATGGCCGAGCAGGTGGCCACCGCCCGCCTGGTGGCGCAGAAGGGCGTCGACGCCGGGCTGCAGACCGATCCGGAGGTGAAGGAGCGCCTGGCGACCGCCGAGCGCCGCATCATCCAGGACGTCTGGCTGCAGCGGCAGCTGAAGGCCAAGATCACCGACCAGGCGATCCAGGACGCCTACAAGAAGTACCTGGCCGACAACCCGCCGCAGGACCAGGTCAAGGCCCGCCACATCCTGGTCGACACCGAGGACAAGGCCAAGGACCTGATCAAGAAGCTGGAGGGCGGCGCCAAGTTCGAGGAGCTGGCCAACGCCAACACCACCGACCCGTCGGGCAAGGATTCGGGCGGCGACCTGGGCTGGTTCTCCAAGGAGCAGATGGTGCCGGAATTCGCCGACGCCGCCTTCAAGCTGGAGAAGGGCAAGTTCACCACCGCCCCGGTGAAGACCCAGTTCGGCTGGCACGTCATCCTGGTCGAGGACAAGCGCACCCGGCCGCAGCCGACGCTCGACGAGGTCAAGCCGCAGCTGGAGGAGCAGCTGTCGCAGCAGCTGGTGCCGCAGATCATCGCCGAGGTGAAGCAGGGCGCCCAGATCGTGGTGATGGGCCAGGACGGCAAGCCGCTGCCGCCGCCCAGCACGGACGCTCCGGGGGGCGCGCCGGCCGGCGGCGACCAGCAGCAGCCGGCGCCGCAGGGCGGCGACCAGCAGCCCGCGCCGAGCAAGTAGCCGGCGCGGCGAGACGGGGGAGGGGACCATGGCCGGAGCATTGCCGCGTTCGCCGCTCGCGCCCGAGCGGCTGCCGGAGCTGGCGCCGATCGCCGGCGTGAAGCTGGCCGCCGCCGCCTGCGGGCTGAAGAAGACGGGGGCGCCGGACGTGCTGTTCGTCGCCCTCGACCCCGGCACCACGGCGGCGGGCGTCTACACCCGCTCGCGCTGCCCCTCGGCCCCGGTGGACTGGTGCCGCCGGGCGCTGCCCGGGGGCTCGGCCCGGGCGGTGGTGGTGAATGCCGGCAACGCCAACGCCTTCACCGGCCAGGCCGGGGTGAAGACGGTGGCGTCGACCGTTGTGGCCGCGGCCAAGCTGGTCGGCTGCGACTGGGAGGAGGTGTTCGTCGCCTCCACCGGCGTGATCGGCCAGCCCCTGCCGGAGGACCGCATCGCCCGGCACCTGCCGGATCTCGCCGAGGCTCTCGGCGAGGACTGGGCGGGGGCGGCGGAGGCGATCCGCACCACCGACACCTTCGCCAAGGGCGCGACGCGCACCGCCACGATCGGCGGCACCAAGGTCACGATCACCGGCATCGCCAAGGGGTCGGGCATGATCGCGCCGGACATGGCGACGATGCTGTCCTTCGTGTTCACCGACGCCGCCATCCCGGCGCCGCTGCTGCAGAAGGCGCTGGCCGCGGCGGTGGACCAGTCGTTCAACGCCATCACGGTGGACGGCGACACCTCGACCAGCGACACGCTGATGCTGTTCGCCACCGGCAAGGCCGGCAACCCGGTGCCGAGCGGGGCGGCGGAGCTGGCCGATTTCCAGCGCGCGCTGGAGGACCTGACCGCCGACCTGGCGCGCCAGGTGGTGTGCGACGGCGAGGGCGCGCAGAAGCTGATCACCATCGCCGTGAAGGGCGCGATCTCCGACCGCTCGGCCCGGCGCATCGGCCTGGCCATCGCCAATTCGCCGCTCTTGAAGACCGCGGTGGCGGGCGAGGACGCCAACTGGGGCCGCATCGTCATGGCGGTCGGCAAGTCGGGCGAGCCGGCGGACCGCGACAGGCTCGGCATCGCCATCGGCGGCGTGCAGGTGGCGCGCGACGGCATGGTGGTGGACGGCTATGACGAGGCGCCGGTGGCGGCCCACATGAAGACCCGGTCGATCGAGATCGAGGTCGACATCGGCATCGGCCGCGGCCAGGCCACGGTCTGGACCTGCGACCTCACGCATGGGTATATCTCGATCAATGCGGATTATCGCAGCTAGCCCGGACTGAAGCAGGGCTGGCGCGGAACGATTAGGGTCGGGTCAAGCCAGTGCATCGCGGCAAGGGCAAGATATCGAGCGTCTTCTCGCGTTGCCTCTCCCGCCTGGCGGGAGAGGTCGGGCTCGCGCAGCGAGACCGGGTGAGGGCTGGTCCCGCCTTCGACACATTCGTCTCAACTGCTTCGGATCTCCGGCCTCGCCCGCCGACGAGACTTTCCCGGAATTCCAGGCATCGTCATTGCGAGCGCAGCGAAGCAATCCAGGGGCCGCTCGCACCGGCCCCTGGATTGCTTCGTCGGCTTCGCCTCCCCGCAATGACGAGGGATGGGCGTTGTGGCCCATCCCGCTCCCGCCGAGAGCCCGCGGCGTCATGACCGAGCTGCCGGAGGAGCTGGAGACCGAGCGGCTGCGGCTGCGCCGGCACCGGCCCTCCGATGCCGGGGAGATCACGCATCTGCTCGACGACTGGGAGGTGGTGCGCTGGCTGTCGGACGTGCCCTTCCCCTACCGCTTCGCCGATGCCGAGGACTGGATCCGGACGGCGGAGAAGCGCTGGATCGCGGGGCGCGAGTACCAGTTCGTGGCGACGCTGGCCGACAGCGGCGCCGTGATCGGCCATATGGGGCTGGCGATCGCGACCAACGGCCGGGTCGGCAGCTTCGGCTACTGGTTCGGCCGGCGCTACTGGGGCCAGGGCTATGCGACGGAGGCGGCGCAGGCGGTGATCGCCTTCGGCTTCCTCGACCTGCGGCTGGAGCGGATCCAGGCGGCCTACCACCCCGACAACGGCCCGTCCGGCCATGTCCTGGTCAAGGCCGGGCTGATGACCGACGGGATCAAGACCATCGAGTTCAAGGCGCTGGGGCAGGCGGTGCCCTGCCCGCTCTTCGCCCTCAGCCGCCAGGACTATCTGAAGATCTATGCCGCCTGACGCCCCCGCCCCTGCCGTTCCCGCTCCCGCGCTGCCATCCCTGCCGATGGTGCTGGTGGTGGCCGTCGCCCTGGTCGACGCCGACGGCCGCGTGCTGATCGCGCAGCGGCCCGAAGGCAAGTCGATGGCCGGGCTGTGGGAGTTCCCGGGCGGCAAGGTCGACCCGGGCGAGACGCCGGAGGCGGCGCTGATCCGCGAGCTGCGCGAGGAGCTGGCGATCGACACGGAGGAGAGCTGCCTGGCCCCCTTCACCTTCGCCAGCCACCGCTACGAGCGCTTCCACCTCTTGATGCCGCTCTATCTCTGCCGCCGCTGGCAGGGCACGCCGCAGCCGCGCGAGGGCCAGACCCTGGCCTGGGTGGCGCCGAACCGGCTGCGGGACTACCCGATGCCGCCGGCCGACAAGCCGCTGGTGGCGATGCTCAGGGATGTGGTGTGACGTGCACAGTCATCCGTGACGGCGATTTGTAATGGGGAAACGTTGTTCGACTCGGGCATTCAGGGTTTTAGGCAGAGCCGCATACTTCCGAGAACATGCCACCTATCCTCTCTCCCACTTGACACTTCACAACCATAGAGGCGTACTCTGCTTCTTTGAGCCT
Source organism: Inquilinus sp. Marseille-Q2685 (assembly GCF_916619195.1). Lineage (NCBI taxonomy): Bacteria > Pseudomonadati > Pseudomonadota > Alphaproteobacteria > Rhodospirillales > Rhodospirillaceae > Inquilinus > Inquilinus sp. Marseille-Q2685. The sequence goes on along the minus strand of NZ_CAKAKL010000004.1, from coordinate 368,270 downwards.
GCTCTCTATACTCGGACTGGTGCCTACCCAACCAATTTACTGTGAGGAAGAGAGTGAGGTCACTGCGCTCTATAATAATTGTGAGAGATAAAGCATGACTAGCATTTTAGAGGCAGCACTAGTTGGCGGGTTTCAGGCATCACTGCAGCGGCTAACCGAAGGTATTTCTACAAGGATCGGAGAAACTATATCGAGCTCTATTGCGAGTCTAACGGCAAATTTTGAGTCTCATCTAAGCGAAAATTTCGACCGATGCCAACAGATAAAGACCATAATCAGTCGTGAAAAACCTAACAACATACTATCAATATACACAAACCTGAAATTTAAATGTCACAAGGTAGAAATAGGAGACTTGGCATTTATAGGTTCTATTGAATCTAGATCAAGAACTATCATAACGGGAACGGGGGGTGGTGGGAAAACCGTTTTTATGAAGTATTTATGGTTGAGTTTGTTCACAGACCCTAAAGGAAGAATACCAATTTATATAGAATTGCGCCGTATGAATGATCTTCATTCTGAAAACCTGCTTTCCTATGTTTTTAAATCTACGACGGGTAGTGGGTCAAAGATAACAGAAGATCGATTTATTAAGGAAATGAGAAGAGGAACATTTATTTTTATATTAGATGGATTTGATGAAATCAATATAGATAAGAGGTCTAGTATAGAAAGACAGATATTGGATATTTCTGCTCAGTATAAAGATATAATAATAGTGGTGTCCGGCCGACCTGAGGATAGATTTGAAGCGTGGCAGCAATTTTCCGTTTATACGATCCTTCCTTTTACAAAATCACAGACTCTTGCGCTTATCAGTAAAATACACTATGAACCTGTGATAAAGAAAAAATTCTATAATAAGGTAAAACGAGAATTGTATGATAAGCATCAAAGTTTTCTGTCGAACCCTCTTTTAACTACAATTATGCTATTGACGTTTGATCAGTACGCAGAGATTCCAGATAAAATACATCTATTCTACGGGCAGGCATTTGAAACCTTATTTCTTAAGCACGACGCAGCAAAAGAGGGTTTTCAGAGACAGAGGTTTACAGATCTAACTTTAGATTTATTCAGAAAGTGCTTTGCATACTTTTGCCTTTTCACGTATCATGCTGAAATGTTCGAATTTAGTGAAAGTGAGTTGGCCGAATACATAGCCAAAGCGTCAAAGGCTACCTCTATAAAGCTAAGAACTGATGAGTATCGCAAGGATTTAATAGAATCTATATGCGTTATGCAAAAAAATGGGCTAGATATACAGTTTACTCATCGCAGCTTTCAAGAATATTTTACTGCAGTATGTCTTTCTGACTATTTAAGTGATACCCACTGTGGAGCCGTACTGAATCATGTCTATAATAGACTGTCTGATAATACGGTAAGAATGCTTTTTGAGATGAATAAAGACAAAGTCGAGCGGACATTTATAATACCAAATCTGGAAAACTTGATAATCAGGCTTAGGAATTTTGGCGCTTTAGAGGATAAAGAAAAATGCCTTAGATTTTTCAAGTATGCTTTCATGTATCGCTTGAAAGACAAATATGAAGGTTTTATGATAAGAGCCGGTGGGCCGGATCATGCGTTCCTTATGCTTCTGTCTGATATGTATTTCCCCAGAAGAGGATCAATAGAATACTTAAATTGGTCCGAGGCGGACAAGAAGGTAATACAAAAGATAAAGGAGGAGGTCCCGGAATTATCGCAAGGCAAAAAATACAAGCAAATTAGGATAAACTGCTTTGATGAAGAGAATGGGATTACTTTGAATCCTGAATCATTCTATGGCAAACCAGAATGGGTTGCCGAATGTGGATTCTCTCTGTGGATTAGCAATATAGTAAAAAAACTGGAGGGCCTCCTGGTTGAAATAAACAAACGGCGAGCGTCTGCTTCTAGGAGTTTAGACAAGCTTTTGGGGATCACATAAGTCACTTAATGACGTAGGCGCAGTCCGTAAATCAGAGAATTTCCCGTACGCAAGCACGTTGACCGGCTCCCCTCCCCTGCTTGGCAGGGTTGCAAGCTGGGCTCGGTTCCACAGGTCCACGGGCTCATAAATAAGGAATTACGGTGAATACGGTGACAGTGCACCTTCACCGGGCTTCAGCCCGCGTCTGACAGAGGTGATCACCCGGCCGCGTTCGAGTGGGAGACGCCGGATGGCCACACCCCTTTGGGCTCGTCGTGAAGGGCTGAGAGCCGGCATGGACGATGACAGTCCGTCCTCAAACGGATCTGGCCAACCGCGGATCGTAGAGCCACCGCCGCACCTTCGTGGCGCTGATCCTCGCGCTGTCGGGGTGCAGCGGATTGACCAGCACGTTGCACTCCTCCGGCACGATCACAGACGGGACGATGAGCAGGGCGGACGAGCCCGACCGGACCCAGGCCGTGCCGAAGGTGATGCTCGCCCGTCCCGCCGGCTCGGCATCCCAGCCGACCGGCAGGCTGGCGGCGGTCTCCTGCCGCGCGGCGGCCCAGACCGTGTCGGGGATGTCGATCCGGACGAGATAGCGGTTGAGCGGCAGCCCGCCGGCGCCGAGATGGACCACCGTCTCCAGGCAGGCCAGCGCCCGGGTCTGGGACGTGTAGACGACCGGCACACCGGGGCTGTTCCAGCGGCCGCCGGTCGCCTTGGCGCCCGCGCCGGTGAGATCGTCCGCCTCGTAGGACGGGGTGTCGGTGGCGATGCGCCAGACCGGCCGGCTCACGCGTAGGCGCCGCTCTGCAGCTGCGCCAGCACCGTGGACACCAGGGCCTGCCCCTCCATCGTGTCCATCAGGTTGATCGGGCGGGCGCCGCCGAGGGCCGGCAAGGGGTCGTTGAGCCAGCGGGCCATCCAGGCGGTCGCGTCGAACCCCGCCGGATCGCCCGATTCCTGGACCATCGCCTCGATCTGGCCCACCAGCCTGGCCATGCCGATGACACGCTCGCTGTCCTCCGGCGACAGCGTCTGGTCCTGCTTCGCCTTCTTGTTGACCGTGGCGGGAGAGAGATTGAGCGCCCGCAGCCCGGCGCCCTGCCCGATCGCCAGGTCGGCCAGGATCCGCTTCGCTTCGACAGCGCGGACGCCATGCTTGATCATGTCGATCCGCTCGAGCGGCGAGGCGTGGAAGACCGCCAGATAGGAGAGGCCCGCCCTCCGGCGTCGCACGGAACCGGGGGAGTCAGGCTTGGTCGAACGGCTGATCCGAGGCATGCGTCGGCTCCTTTGAGCAATCAATATGCTCTTTGGAGCTGAACTTTCCAAGCCTGGTGCAGGGCATCGCGACCGGCCGATCCGCTCCGCCATCTCCATTCGTGCACTGTCGCCGAATTCCGCTAGGAATCCGCACGGCGCCTTTTCATCTCTCTCCACTTCGCCTGGCGCTGTCCGAATGTCCTCAAAAAATCGATGCTATCGAAGACGAAGCCATCCTCCTCGGGGAATTCTTCCCGGATCCGTGGGATTTCCTCTCCCGCCCGGATGCGGCGAATGATGTTCAGCCCACGGATTCCGCGCTTCAGTTCGGATTCATTCCAATAATCGCGGTCGAGCGGATTGGAGAATGTCGATTCCCGTCTGCCGGCTCCCGTCTCAACCAATCGGGAAAAATGTTCGAACTGCTCGGCCGATGTCCGGATCCCCCATCTTATCACGGTAAGCCTTACGTGGAGATCCAGATCCAATAGACATTTTGCAAACGCCTTCCCAATGTCATCGTCATAGTAGTTTGACATGTATAGGACGAAGGCGCGGCGGCAGTCGGAAATTGGGTCATCCAAAAGCCGCCTCACCGGAGCTTTCAGATCTTCGACTCTCTCGCCGAGTTCACCCAGATAGTATGCTCCGAGGAGCCGATCGTAAGTATTTTCGGAACTCAACAGGCCGATCAGGGGTCCCAGATCTTTTCCGCGCCGCCATCTCTTGAAAAGAAGTTGCTCCGACTCGTATACGAAGTCGGCGTCGTCCTTTCCGAGAATCTGGATCTGCTTTACGAGTTCATCCGTTGGGAATGCAGATGGGTCATGTTTCATGTCTCATGATTTCGCCTGTCCGGCGTGTAGTGGACATCGATGACTATCCGGCCCCTATATCATGATCGCAGCCGCGGCGACAGCCCTGGATGGCCACACCTCCCAATGGGGATAAGGGGCTGGGCTCGCCATGACGGGCCGGGACCTGGAAACTGCAGGGGCGATTCTGCTCCGAACCGAGGACCACCCATGCTGATCAACGCCGCCCTGATCGGGCTCGGCAGCGTCAACCGGAACCTGCTGGCGATCCTGGCCGACAAGGCGGAGGTGCTGCGGCGCGACCACGGCATCGGCTTCCGCATCGTCCTGGTCGCCGACAGCCGGGGCGTCGCGGTGGATCCCGACGGCTTCGATCCCGCCAAGCTCGTCGCCCACAAGGCGGCCGGGGGCTCGACTGCGGACCTGTCCGGCTCTCGCGGCGCCGTTCCGGTGGAGAGCCTGCTGGACGGAATCGACCTGGTGTTCGAGGCGTCGCCGGTCGACCTGCGCACCGGTGGGCCGGGGCTGGCGCTGGCACGGGCGGCGCTGGGGCGGGGCATCTCCGTCGTGCTGGCCAACAAGGGCCCGGTGGTGCTGGCCTTTCGCGAGCTGCACGAGACCGCCGCGCGCAGCGGGGCGCGGCTGAAATACAGCGCCACGGTCTGCGGCGGGCTGCCCGTGCTCAACATCAGGCGGCGCGACATGATCGCGGGCGAGATCCTGCGGCTGCGCGGCGTGTTCAACGCCACCACCAACTTCATCCTCGACCAGATGGCCACCGGCGTGTCCTATGGCGACGCGCTGGCCGAGGCCCAGCGCCGCGGCATCGCCGAGGCCGACCCGTCGCTCGACGTCGACGGCTGGGACACCGCCAACAAGCTGCTGATCATCGCCAACAGCCTGCTCGGCGCCGGCATCTCGCTCGCCGATATCGAGGTGACGGGCATCGCCGGCGTGACGGCGGAGCGGATCGCGGCCGAGGCGGCGCGCGGCAACGTCATCCGGCTGGTCGCGAGCGCCGAGGCCGGGCGCTACGCCGTGGCGCCGGCCGCCCTGCCCGCCGCCGACTTCCTGGCCCAGTGCCGCGGCTGGGAGATGGCGGTCGAGATGCACACCGACATCTACGGCATCACCTATCACAAGCTGTGGGAGCGCGAGCCCACGCCCACCGCGGCCTCGATGCTGCGCGACGCGGTGCACATCTTCGCGGCGCCGGGGATGGTCTGAGCGTCCGCCGGCGATTGCAGGGTTGATGGCAGTGCAACTGGGGCTGGGCGAGCGGCCGATTCGCGCATTGCCGTCGTATACAGAATGAGCACGGCCTACAGCACGATGTCGAATCGCCCAAACCGCCCATCGGCCGTCTCGCCGATGCGCAGCAGCAGGCGCTCATCGAACAGGCGATCGCGGGCATTCCGCGGCTCGCCGGGAAAATAAAGCTGGGTGGTGAGGATCGGCCCCGACGGCTTCTGGGCCTTCAGGTGATAGTGCCGGGTCCGGCCGGGGTAGAGCGCCGGGACAATCGTGGTGAACCACCACCGGCCGCTCCGGTCGGTGAATTGATGGCCGCGGAGGCGATAGCCCGCCGTGTCGTACCGGCCCATGTCGTCGGCGTGCCAGATCTGCACGATCGCCCCCGGAAGCGGGCGGCAGCGGGTGTCCAGCACGAAGCCGGCGACGATGATTCTGTCCCCGTTCGGCGCGTCGGCGGCGAGGTCCCGCCGCAGCGGCGCATCCGGCTTGAAAAAGGGGCCTTCCGTCTGGGCCGGGGTCGGATGATCGCCGTCGTCGCAGGCCGGCGTGGGCGCCAGCTCCGCCGGCTGGGCTGCGGCGAGGCCGAGCCCGGCTGCCTGCAGGGCCGGCACGGCGAGACATGCGGTGATAACGGTGCGCCGCGTCGGCGGCTCGGCTCGCGTGACCACTGTCGAATCCTCCTGTGCCTTCAAGGCTGACCAGTCGACGCCCGCACATCATCGCGCTGTCGGACCAAACGGCAAGCCAGAGGGGCAGCGCGCAAGCTGCCCCTCCTTGCCGGCAGGCGGCCGCCTTTGATCTTGTTCGACCTCGGCGCTGCGGGGACGGGCTCAATCCGGTCGGTGTCGGTGCAGCCTGGATGGCCACGCCCCTTCGGAGCTCGCCATGACGGTGTCGGGAGCCAGGTCGCGCTTTGTGTTCTCTTTTTGTTCTTGACGTGATGCCGCATCGCACGGCATAATCCAGGCACAGTCGAAGAGTTGCGCCCGCCCGGCCCTGCCGCGGCGGGCTTTTTCATGCGAGGGCGGGATGGAGCTGAAGCAGCTGAAGAAGAGCCATTGGCATTTCATCGCGTGTTTTCTCGGCCACGGCGTCGCGTCCCAGGCGGCCTTGGGGGCCGGCTACTCGAAGAAGAACCCCAGGACCATCGGCTGCAACCTGCTGCACAGGCCGGAGATCCTGGCCGGCTGCCTCATGCAGGCGATCGCGATGCGCGCCGAAGGGCAGGAGCCGGACGGGCGGGCGGTGCGCCAGCTGTACGAGATCGTCCCGGACCGCCTCGGGAAGGGCCTGAACGAGCATGATTTCGCCGGCCTGCCGCCGGTCGAGGAGGCGTTCCGGCAGTTCTGCCTCGCCCTGGGGCTGGACCAACACAGGATGATGCCGCTGCCCATGCCGGCCCTGCCGAGGCCGGCACCGGATGGGACCGGGACGATGCCGGACGGGGCGGAGGCCGCGGCCGCTCCAGCGGCGGCAGCCAGGCCGGCGCCGCGGGCGCCGCTGGCCCCGCCGCCGCTCAGGCTGCCGCGCAAGTTCAAGCGCCTGGCGAAGCCGTCGCGCTACAAGGCGCTGCATGGCGGGCGCGGCTCGGGCAAGTCGCATGTCTTCGCCGAGCTGCTGGTGCGGCGCTGCTTCGAGACGCCGACCCGGGCGGTGTGCATCCGCGAGGTGCAGCGGTCGCTGGACCAGTCGGTCAAGCGGCTGCTGGAGGACAAGATCCAGGCGCTCGGCCTCGGCGCCGCCTTCACCGTCCAGGCCGACCGGATCCTGGGCCCGGGGGAGGGGCGGATCATCTTCCAGGGCATGCAGACCCACACGGCGGAGTCGATCAAGTCGCTGGAGGGCTACGACATCGCCTGGGTCGAGGAGGCCCAGTCGCTGTCGAAGCGGAGCCTGGAGCTGCTGCGCCCGACCATCCGCAGGCCGGACTCCGAGCTGTGGTTCTCCTGGAACCCGACCCGGCCGGACGACCCGGTCGACCAGCTGTTCCGCGGCGGCCCGGCGCCGCCGCGCACCACACTGATCGAGGCCAACTGGACCGCGAACCCGCATTTCCCGAAGGTGCTGAAGGCCGAGATGGAATGGGACCGCGAGCGCGACCCGGACAAGTACCAGCATGTCTGGCTGGGCGGCTATCAGCGCAGCAGCGAGGCGCGGGTGTTCACGAACTGGCGGGTGGAGGCGTTCGAGGCCCCGGCCGGAGCCCGCTTCCTGTTCGGCGCCGACTGGGGCTTCGCCCGCGACCCGACGGTGCTGGTGCGCTGCTTCCTCGCCGGCCGGACGCTGCATGTCGACCACGAGGCCTACCGGGTCGGCTGCGAGATCGACCGCACGCCGGCCCTGTTCGACACGGTGCCGGAGGCGCGGCGCTGGCCGATCGTGGCCGACGGCGCCCGGCCGGAGACGATCAGCTACATGCAGCACCACGGCTTCCCGAAGCTGCGGGCGGCGGCGAAGGGGGCGGGGTCGGTCAAGGAGGGCGTCGAGTTCCTGAAGAGCTGCGACATCCTGGTGCATCCGCGCTGCCGGCACCTGATCGACGAGCTGGCGCTGTACAGCTGGCGCACCGACCCGCGCACCGGCGACATCCTGCCCGAGCTGGAGGACCGCGAGAACCATGCCATCGACGCCCTGCGCTACGCGCTCGAAGGGCAGAGGAGCGGCAGCACCTACGACACCAGCATGCGCTGGGTGGGGCCGGGGCTGGGGTGATCGGGTGGAGGTACGGGTTGCGGCCCGATTCCCGCGCCGGGCATGAGAGACGGTTTCCGCCAAGCCGGGGATCGCCCGGGCCGGTCTTCGCGTTGATCCATGTTGCTGGCATCGCCGTGACCTCCGGTCGCCGGACGATGCGAGCGGGTGACAGGGTCCCCCGTCCTTTGCGCATCGGCGGGCGGGCCGCGCCACTCCTCAACGTCTTTGTCTGTGCCTTGATCGCCGATGCCGCCAGCTTCGTCCAGCCGATCCCAGGATCCAGCCGGCCCTGCAGAGTCCGGGGGACCGGGCATCGCCGCCCATGGCCTGGCCGGTTCGGGCCGCCCGGCTGACGGCGCGTCTTCCGCAACCGGCCGGCATGCCGCCGCCTCGGTGAGCGGCGACCGGACATCCGCCGCGCCTGCGGCGTCCCGGGCCCGCTTCGATCCGGGCTCGCTGGACGCCGTCAACTTCCTGCTGGCCGATGCGCGCGGCGCCGTCGGCCCGTATCTGAACGTCTATCTCGTCACCGAGCGGGGCTGGAGCCTGTCGGCCCTCGGCGTCGTCACCCTGGTCAGCGGGGTCGCGGCCCTGGCGCTGCAGACCCCGATCGGCGCGGCGATCGACCGCACGCGCTTCAAGCGCGGTGCGATCGTGCTGGCCCTGGCGGTCATGGCGGTGGGCGCGGTCGCCATCTTCCTGCGCACGGATTTCTGGTGGATCCTGGTCGCGTCCGTGATGATCGCGGTGGTCGGCGACATCTTCTACCCCGCCGTCGCGGCCCTGACCCTCGGGCTGATCGGGCGTCGCCGGCTGGCGCAGCGGACGGGGCGCAACGCGGCGTTCGACCATGCCGGCAACGTGGTGATCGCCGTGATGGCCGCCGCCGTCGGCTGGTGGTTCTCGCAACGCGCGGTGTTCCTGCTGGTGCCGGTCTTCGCCCTGCTGGCGGCCGCGGCGACGCTGTCCATCCCGGCGCAGGCGATCGATCACGATCGCGCCCGCGCCGCCGACGCGGGAGATCGGGCGGGGAGGAGGGCCGCCCGGCCCGGCTGGAAGGTGCTGCTCCGGCGCCGGCCGCTGGTGGTGTTCGGGATCTGCGCCTTCCTGTTCCACTTCGCCAACGCACCGCTGCTGCCGCTGGTCGGGCAGGTGCTCGCCTTCGCCCATCCCGCCTGGGCGACGGCGATGATGTCCGTCTGCATCGTGGCGGCCCAGGCGGTGATGCTGCCGATCTCGATCCTGGTCGGCCACAGGGCGGACCGTTGGGGCCGCAAGCCGCTCTTCCTGATCGGCTTCGCCGGCCTGCCGGTGCGCGCGGTGCTGTTCACCCTCTCGCACGACACCGGCTGGCTGATCGCCGTGCAACTCCTGGACGGGATCGGGTTCGGCATCTATGCCGCCCTGACGCCGCTGGTCGTCGCCGACCTGATGCGCGGCACCGGCCACTACAACATGGCCCTGGGCGCGGTGGCGACGATGACGGGGATCGGCGCCTCGCTCAGCGGCCTCGTCGCCGGGGTGGTGGTCGACGCCTTCGGCTTCGATGCCGCCTTCCTCACCCTGGGCCTGGTCGCCGCGGCCGCCGCCCTGGCCTTCGCGGCGGCGATGCCCGAGACGCGGCGGGATCCGAAGAACGACCCGGCACGGTGCGGCTGATCGGACGCGCCGGCGGCTCCGGCGCCGCTTCCCAACGGTGTCGGATTCCCGTCCGGCCGATCGTCTTCAAGGCAGACAGGCATTGGAGACCGACGATGACGGCCATCATCACCGCCTTTGAACGCTCGCCCGACCGCGGCAAGGGGCTGGCGCGCGACATGCGCGTCCGCTGGGCCCTGGAAGAGGTGGGCCAGCCCTACGACGTCCGCCTGCTGTCGTTCGAGGCGATGAAGGAGCCCGCGCATCTGGCGCTGCATCCGTTCGGGCAGATCCCGACCTATGAGGACGGCGACCTCGCCCTGTTCGAGTCGGGGGCGATCGTGCTCCATATCGCCGAGCGTTACGGGGGCCTGCTGCCGGACGACGCGAATGCCCGGGCGCGCGCGATCGCGTGGATGTTCGCCGCGCTCGACACGGTGGAGCCGCCGATCTTCGACCGCGCCCTCGCCAGGATCCTCGAGCGTGACGAGCCCTGGTACGAGCAGCGCCTGCGCTTCCTCGAGGACAGCATCCGGACACGGCTGGGCCACCTGTCCCGCCGCCTCGGCGATGCCGAGTGGCTGGACGGCGCGTTCAGCGCCGGCGACCTGCTGATGGTGACCGTGCTGCGCCGGCTGCAGGGATCGGACCTGCTGGAAGACCATCCGAACCTCTCCGCCTATGTCGCCCGCGGCGAAGCGCGGCCCGCCTACAAGCGCGCCTTCGCCGCCCAGCTGGCGGTGTTCACCGCCGCATCGGCCGGCTGACCCGCGCCGCTCCGGGCGCGAAGCGCCGGCCGGCCTCGCTTGTCGATCCGACGGACTTGCTGTCATCATCCCCGGCAACGAGAACATGCGATGGGGGGAGACGATGAAGCTTCACGTCCTGGCGCTGGGCCTGCTGACGGCCGGCCTTCTGGCCGCCGGCGGGGCCGGGGCCCAGACCGCGGTCAAGGTCGGGGTGATGAACGACCGGTCCGGCGTCTATGCCGACATCACCGGCGAGGGCTCGGTGGTCGCGGCCCGGATGGCGGCGGAGGATTTTGCCGCGGTCGACAAGACGGTGACGGTCGAGATCGTCTCGGCCGACCACCAGAACAAGCCCGATATCGGCTCGAACATCGCCCGGCAGTGGTACGACCAGGACGGCGTCGACGCCATCCTCGACGTGCCGACCTCCTCGGTCGCGCTGGCGGTCAACCAGATCACCCGCGACAAGAACAGGATCTTCCTCAACTCCGGCGCCGGCACCTCGGACCTGACCGGGGCGCAATGCTCGCCCAACACCGTGCACTGGACCTACGACACCTGGGCCCTGGCGCACGGCACCGCCAGCGCGCTGGTGGGGCAGGGCGACGACACCTGGTTCTTCATCACCGCCGACTACGCCTTCGGCCATGCGCTGGAGCGCGACGCCTCCGCCTTGGTCAAGGCCCAGGGAGGCACCGTCGCCGGCTCGGTCCGCCATCCGTTCCCGGGCCAGGACTTCGCCTCCTTCCTGCTGCAGGCGCAGGCCTCGGGCGCCAAGGTGGTGGCCTTCGCCAATGCCGGCGGCGACACCATCAACGCGATCAAGCAGGCGGCGGAGTTCGGCCTGCAGGCCGGCGGGCAGAAGCTGGCCGGCCTCCTGACCACGATCCGCGACGTCAAGACGCTGGGCCTGCCGGCGGCGCAGGGGCTGCTGTTCACCGAAGGCTTCTACTGGGACATGAACGACGGCACCCGCGCCTTCTCCAAGCGCTTCGCCGAACGCATGGGCGGCAACCCGCCCAGCATGATCCAGGCCGGCGTCTATGCCGCGCTGACCCATTATCTGAAGGCGGTCTCGGCGACCAAGGGCAAGGATCCCGCCGCGGTGATGGCCTGGATGAAGGCCAACCCCAGCGACGACCCGCTGTTCGGCCAGGGCCGGATCCGCGCCGACGGCCGCCACATCCATCCGATGTACCTGTTCCAGGTCAAGGCGCCGGGCGAATCCAAGGGCGACTGGGACCTGTACACCCTGCGCGCCACCATCCCGGCCGACCAGGCCTTCCGGCCCGAGGCCGAGGGCGGCTGCCCGCTGGTGAAGGGCTGAGGGACGACGGCCGGGGCGGAGCGGGCGCGCAGGGGCGGGTGAATCTTGCGCTCGGAGCAATGTTCCGGTTGCCCGGCGGCGAGGCGGGCCGCAATGCTCGGCGGCGTCAACCCGAGGACTCCGTCGATGATCGTCAGCCCTACCGGCCTGGCCGGCCTCGCCCTGATCGCGCTCGGCATGGTCTGCACCCCCGGGCCGAACATGATCTACCTGCTGTCGCGCTCGATCCTGCAGGGCCGGCTGGCCGGGGTGATCTCGCTGGCCGGGGTTGTGCTCGGCTTCCTCTGCTACATGCTGGCGACCGCGCTCGGTCTCACCGCGCTGATGCTGGCCGTGCCGCTGGCCTATGAGGCGGTGAAATGGGCCGGCGCGCTGTACCTCTTGTGGATGGCCTGGAATTCGGTGCGCCCCGGCGCCGGCTCGGCGCTGCAGCCGCGGCGCGACCTCGAGGCCGACCGCCCGGGCAAGCTGTTCGCCATGGGCTTCCTGACCAGCCTGCTGAACCCGAAGATCGCCATCTTCTACGTCTCGCTGCTGCCGCAGTTCATCGACACGGAGCGCGGCCGGGTGCTGCTGCAGAGCCTGGTGCTGGGCGCCACCCAGGTGGCGATCAGCTTCACCGTCAACCTGCTGATCGTGCTGGCGGCCGGCGGCATCGCCGCCTGGTTCGCGGCGCGGCCGACCTGGCTGCAGGTGCAGCGCTGGGTGATGGGCAGCCTGCTGGCCGGCTTCGCGGTGCGGATGGCCTTCGACAAGCGCCCGGTCTGAGCCGGAGGGCGACACCGGCGCCGCCGCCGCTATACTGCCGCCCCGACCGGACAGCCGGATCCAGGAAGAATGACGAGCAATTCCGAGACCAGAGCGGGCCTGACCGCGGGCGTCGCCGTCGCCGCCCTGATGGCGGTCGGCTCGATGACCTCGGTCCAGCTCGGCGCCGCCCTGGCGACGCCGACGCTGGAGAGCTTCGGCCCCATGGGCACGACCTGGCTTCGGCTCGCCTGGGCGGCGCTGCTGCTGGCGCTGATCACCCGGCCGACTCTCTTCTCCTACAGCCGGGTGCAGTGGCGCGGGGCGATCCTGCTGGGCGCGGCGATGGCCGGCATGACGCTGTGCTACTTCCAGGCCGTGATCCGCATCCCGCTGGGCCTGGCCACGGCGATCGATTTCCTCGGGCCGCTCGGCGTCGCCGCCTTCGGCATGCGCCGGGCCTGGCACGCGGTCTGGCCGGTGCTGGCGCTGGCCGGGGTGGTGCTGCTGGTGCATGACGGGTCGGACTGGACGGTCGACCCGGTCGGCGCCCTCTTCGCCCTCGGCGCCGCCTGCGGCTGGGCGGCGTATATCGTGCTGATGAAGCGGGTCGGCCAGGTGTTCGAGGGGCTGCAGGGGCTGACCATGTCCCTGCTCGTCGCCGCGCTGGTGGCCGCGCCCTGGGGGCTGGCGGAGAATGGCGGCCACATCCCGCTGCCGGTGCTGGGCATCACCATCGGCCTCGCCATCCTGGTGCCGCTCCTCCCCTATGCGCTGGAGATGATGGCCCTGCGGCGGATGCCGACCCGGGCCTTCGGCATCCTGATGAGCGCGGAGCCGGCGCTGGGCACGCTGATCGGCTTCGTCGTGCTCGGCCAGGCCCTCAGCCCGGCCCAGCTGGCCGGCATCGCGCTCGTCGTCATCGCCAGCCTCGGCGCGGTGGCGGGGGAGTAGCTATCCGGCCCACGCCGGCTTCAGCATCGGGTACAGGGCGCGGAAGCGCTGGATCTTCCCGGCATAGCGCTCGGCCAGTGCCGCGTCCGGCTCGACCACCTGCGCGGTCTGCGGCCGAGTGCAGACGGCCTCCGGCGCCTCGCCCGTCGCGGCCAGGCGGCCCGGGCGGGCGGCGCCGAAGGCCGGGCCCAGCTCGCCGCCCGCCGGATAGTGCAGCGGCCGGTTCAGCGCTGCCGCCAGGATCCGGCCCCAGAACGGCGACCGGGCGCCGCCGCCGATCACCGACACCTCGCCGATCGCGGTGCCCGCCGCGGTCAGCGCCGCCTGGCCGTCGGCGAAGGCGAAGGCCACGCCCTCCAGCAGGGCGCGGACCAGCTGCGGCCGGCCGGTCGCATGGGTCAGGCCGAGGAACACGCCGGTCGCCGTCGGGTCGTTGTGCGGCGTGCGCTCGCCGGAGAGATAGGGCAGGAACAGGAGGTCGCCGATGTCCGGGTCGGCGGCCTCGGCCTCGGCCAGCAGCTCCGGCTCGGTGCCGCCCAGGAGGCGGGCCAGCCAGGACAGGGCCGAGGCGGCGCTGAGGATCACCGACATGCGGTGCCAGGTGCCCGGCAGGCAGTGGCAGAAGGCATGCACCGCCTGGGCCGGGTTGGGGGCGAAGCCGGCATCGGCGACGAACAGCACGCCGGAGGTGCCGAGCGACAGGAAGGCGTCGCCCGGGCGGATCACCCCGACCCCGGCGGCCCCGGCGGCGTTGTCGCCGGCCCCGCCGGCCACCACCGCATCGGCCGGCACGCCCCAGGCAGCGGCGACCTCGGGCCGCAGCGTGCCGGTGGCCTGGCTGCCCTCGAACAGCTCCGGCATCGCCGACGGCTTCAGGCCCGTGGCCGCCAGCATCGCCTCGGACCAGCGCCGGGCGCCGACATCCAGCCACAGCGTGCCGGCGGCGTCCGACATCTCCGAGGCCGCGGCGCCGGTCATGCGCAGGCGCAGGTAGTCCTTCGGCAGCAGCACCCGGCGGGTGCGGGCGAAGGCGTCGGGCTCATGCGCCGCCACCCACAGCAGCTTCGGCGCGGTGAAGCCGGGCATGGCCAGGTTGCCGGTGATGGCGCGGGACCGCGGCTCGCGCCGCTCCAGCTCGGCGCATTCGGCGCCGGCGCGGCCGTCGTTCCACAGGATCGCCGGGCGGATCGGCCGATTGGATTCGTCCAGCAGCGTGGCGCCGTGCATCTGGCCGGACAGGCCGATGCCGCGCACGCCGGACAGCGCCTGGGCATGCCGGGCCTTGAGCGCGACCATAGCCTGGTCGGCGGCGCGCCACCACTCCTCCGGGTCCTGCTCGCTCCACAGCGGATGGGGGCGGGAGACGGCGAGCGGCACCGCCTCCTGGTCGACCACGCGCTGGTCGCCGTCGACCAGCACCACCTTGACCCCCGAGGTCCCGAGATCGATGCCGAGAAACATGCCCATCCTCCCGATTGCGGCCCCCCAAGCTACGGAACCCACTGGCCGGAGACAATGCGCCGGCTTATCCATGGGCCTATGGATGCGCGCGCCCTCTGGATCCTCAAGCCGGGTCAGGCCCGGATCGGCACCGAGACCCTGCCCGAGCCGGGCCCCGGCGAGGTGCTGGTGCGGGCCCGCTTCGGCGCCCTCAGCCGCGGCACCGAGGCGCTGGTGTTCCAGGGCAAGGTGCCGCGCAGCCAGCACCAGGCAATGCGGGCGCCGTTCCAGGCCGGCGCGTTCCCCGGGCCGCTGAAGTACGGCTACGTCAATGTCGGCACGGTCGAGGCCGGGCCGGAGCCGCTGCTGGGCCGCGACGTGTTCTGCCTTTACCCGCACCAGACCCGCTATGTGGTGCCGGCATCGGCGGTGACGCCGCTGCCCGAGGGGCTGCCGCCGGAGCGGGCGGTGCTGGCCGCGAACATGGAAACGGCGCTGAACGTGGTCTGGGATTCGGCGGCGCGGCCGGGCGACCGGATCGCGGTGGTCGGCGCCGGGGTCGTCGGGTGCCTCGTCGCCCGCCTGGCCGGGCGGATCCCGGGCTGCGCCGTGACCCTGGTCGACACCGATCCCGGCCGACAGACGGTCGCCGCGGCGCTCGGCGTCGGCTTCGCCCTGCCGCAGGACGCGCCGGGCGACCAGGACCTCGTGATCCATGCCAGCGGCAGCCCGAAGGGGGCGGCGACCGCGCTCGGCCTCGCCGGGGTCGAGGCGACGGTGGTGGAGGCCAGCTGGTACGGCGACACGCCGGTGCTGCTGCCGCTGGGCGAGGCCTTCCATTCGAAGCGCCTGACCCTGCGCTCCTCCCAGGTCGGGATGGTGGCGACGGCGCAGCGGCCGCGCTGGGACCATGCCCGGCGCATGAGGAAGGCGCTGGAACTGCTGCTCGACCCGGCGCTGGACGCGCTGGTCAGCGGCGAGTGCGGTTTCGACGACCTGCCCGAGGTGCTGGCCCGGCTGGCGGCCGACCCCGCCGGCGCGCTGTGCCAGCGCATCCGCTACCCAGAGGAATGAACATGTACACGGTTTCGGTCCGCGATCACTTCATGATCGCCCACAGCTTCCGCGGCGCCGTGTTCGGCCCGGCGCAGAAGCTGCACGGCGCCACCTACGTGGTCGACCTGGCTTTCCGTCGGGCGGAGCTGGATGCCGACGGCATCGTCGTCGACATCGGCCTGGCCTCGGACGCGCTGAAGGCGGTGATGGGCGAGCTGAACTACCGCAACCTGGACGACGAGCCGGCCTTCGCCGGGCGCAACACCACGACCGAGGTGCTGGCCCGCACCATCTTCGACCGCATCGCCGCGCGGATCGCGGCGGGCGAGCTGGGGCCCGGCGCGGCGGCGATCGAAAGCCTGGCCGTGACCCTGCACGAATCGCATGTCGCCTGGGCCTCCTATGAGGGCCGGCTGGCGCGATGAGCATCGCCTTCCTGCTGCCGGGCGACCCGGAGTCGCGCACCGGCGGCTATATCTACGACAAGCGCATCATCGAAGGTCTGCGGGGGCTCGGCCGGCGGGTGACGCTGCGCCGGCTGGGGGACGGGTTTCCCTTTCCCAGCGAGGCCGAGGCGGCGGAGGCCGCCGCGGTGCTGCGGGACCTGCCCGACAACACCCTGACAGTGGTGGACGGGCTGGCCTTCAGCGTGCTGCCGCGGCCGATGGCGGCCGAGGCCGCGCGGCTGCGGCTGGTGGCGCTGATTCACCACCCCTTGGCCTTCGAGCAGGGCTTGAGCCCGGCGCAGCACCAGGCGCTGGAGGCCAGCGAGCGGCAGGCGCTGGCGGCGGCGCGGCGGGTGATCGTCACCAGCCCCGGCACCGCCCGCGATCTGTTCGGCTACGGCGTGGAGACAGGGCGGATCGGCGTGGTGCTGCCGGGCACCGACCCGACGCCGCCGGCCCAGGGCTCGGGCGAGGCGGCGCCGGTGCTGCTCTGCGTCGCCACGCTGACGCCGCGCAAGGGCTATCTCGACCTCGTCGCGGCGCTGCAGCGCCTGGCCGGCCTGCCCTGGCGGCTGGTCTGCGCCGGCAGCCTGGAGCGCGACGCCGGCCACGCCCGTGAAGTGCTCGCGGCGGTGGACCGCGCCGGCCTTGCCGGCCGCATCCGCTTCCTCGGCGAGATCGATGAGCCGACGCTGCTGCGGCACTACGACCGGTCCGACCTGTTCGTGCTGCCCTCGCATCACGAGGGCTACGGCATGGCCCTGGCCGAGGCTTCGGCGCGCGGCCTGCCGATCGTCAGCACCACCGGCGGCGCCATCCCGGACACGGTGCCGCCCGACGCCGGCATCCTGGTGCCGCCGGGTGCTGTCGACGCCCTGACCGAAGCGCTGCGCCGCCTCCTGACCGATCCGGGCGCGCGGCTGCGGCTGCGCGAGGCCGGGCTGGCGGCGCGCGCCCGGCTGCCCGGCTGGCCCGCCCAGGCGGCCGCCTTCGCGCATGAGCTGGATCTGGTGGGGTGAGGCAGGCGGCGACTGCCGTTTCGAGACACCGCCCCCTGGATCGCCGGGCTTGACCCGGCGATCCAGGGGGCACCCAGAGCGGCATCGACTGCCCCTGGATCCTCGGGTCAAGCCCGAGGATGACAGTTCGGGTAAGGGCAAGTCGGTCTCTTCAGGGCGACGTCGTCCCCCGCAGGTCGAAGTCGAACAGCACGTCGCCGCCCATGGCATAGGTGCGGCAGGGCGGGCGCAGGGCCTGGTCGAGATGGGCGATCTCCGGCAGTCGCAGCCCGCCCTTGCCGGAGCCGATGATCAACGGCGCCACCGCGACATGCAGCCGGTCCAGCACCCCGGCGGCGAGGAAGCGCGACACCGTGGTGCCGCCGCCCTCGATCAGCACCCGCCGCAGGCCCCGCGCCGCTAGCGCCGCCAGCACCGCGGCCGGCGACAGGTCGTCGAGGCCGATCACCTCGGCCGCGCCGGCCGGACGGTCGGCGCGGCGGGCGGCGCAGAGCAGCAGCGTCGGCGCGGCGCCGTCGGTGAACACGCCATGCCGGTCGTCGAGCCGGCGGTCGGGGTCCAGCACCACCCGCACCGGGCTCGGGCCTTCGACCCGGCGGGTGGTCAGCCGCGGATCGTCATGCGCGACGGTGCCGGCGCCGACCAGCACGGCGTCGGCCAGGGCCCGCAGCCGGTGCAGATGGTCGAGGTTGCAGGGGCCGGTGACGTATTGCGACTGGCCGCAGCCGGTGGCGATGTGGCCGTCGATGCTCTGGCCGAGATGGGCCAGGGCATAGCGGCCCTCGGCCTCGGCGAAGGGGCGCAGCAGCGCGATCCGGTCGCGGGCCTCGGCCTCGGAGGGCAGCGGCGCCTCCGGCCGGCCGGCGCGGCGGTCGAGCAGCCAGATCCAGGCGGTGTCCATCAAGCCTCGGCCCGCGCATAGAGGTCGCCGGAGCGGTCCTCCGGCGAGAGAGTCAACAGCCAGGCCCGCACTTCGTGCCCGCTTCGCCAGTTCGGCCACAGGAAGCGCCCGGTTTCGCCGAGCGAGGCCTGGAACCGATAGCGGCCCAGCGCCTCGATCCGGTCGAGCGCTGCCAGGGTGGCCGGCAGCGCCGCCGGGACGTATTCGACCGACAGGCAGGGCAGGGGACGGGACAGCCCGGCCAGCACCTCGGCCTCGAAGCCCTCGACATCGATCTTGCAGAAGGCGGGGACGCCGAAGCGGCCGATCAGCGCGTCCAAGGTCGTCACCGGCACCTCGACCTTCCGGTCCCAGCGGATCGAGGCGAAGCCGTCGGTCCGCGACACCGTCTCGATCCAGTCCGGCGACAGGCTGGCGACCGTGGGCGTGCGGCTGCTGAGATGCAGCACCGCGGTGCCGGGACCGGCGCCGACCGCGCTCTCGACCAGGGTGATGCCGGGATGGCCGCGGAAGCTGCGGCGGAGCAGCCGGGCGAGATCGGGCTGCGGCTCGACCGCCACCACCCGGGCGCCGAGCCCGGCCCAGCACAGGCTGCGGTTGCCGACATGGGCGCCGATGTCGAAGCACAGGTCGCCGGGACGGATCAGGGCCGAGAAGAAGCGCCGGAAGCGGGCGGAGCGCCCGGGGATGCCGCGATAGATGGCGAGGGAGCGGGCGATGCCGGCGGCGCGGGTGATGGCGTTCATGCCGGCAGGCGCCGCCGCCACAGCCAGGCCACGTCGCGGCCGAAGGACCAGACCAGCAGCGCCAGCGCACCCGCCGCCAGCGTCGTGGCCAGCGCATGCGGCACCGGCGGTGCCAGGCAGGCGATCAGCGCCAGGATCTGGACCACGCACACCGCCTTGCGGGCGAAGCTCTCCGGCACCGGCGCGCGCAGCCAGGGCCAAGGGGCACCGGCCAGGACATAGAGATAGCGCATCGCCCCGATCAGCAGCACCCAGACCCCGACCTTGCCCCACTGCCAGGCCAGCACCGACAGGACCAGGACGAAGAAGGCGTCGGCCTCCATGTCGAATCGGGCGCCGAAGCGGGAGGTCAGGCCGCTGCGCCGTGCCGCCCAGCCGTCGACCCCGTCCAGCGCCAGGGCCAGCGCGGCGAATCCGGCGATCAGCCACAGGCAGTCCTCGTCCGGCGCCGCCGTACCCATCAGCGCGGCCAGGAGGCAGATCAGCACGATGCGCGACAGCGTCACCATGTTGGCCGGGCCGAAGCGGCGATGCGGGGCGTGGGCGGCGAGGCCGGCCAGGATCAGCGTGGCGATGCCGCCATACAGCAGCTCGGCCCGCGCCACGAAGGCGGCGCCGAGCGCGGGATCGACGGCGAGCGGCACCGCCAGGGCGGCGAGCGCCAGCGCCCCCACCGCGAGCGGCCACCGCGCCTGCCGCTGCAACGTGCCGCGAAAATCGGTTTCGTCCCGCATGATCCTTCCGCCGGTCGATGCCATCATCCTACGCGACTCTTCGGCCGGACGGTGACCTCGGTCACAGTCCGGCTGGACAACCGCCCGCCCGGCTTGCTCTATGGGCGCAAACGGGGTTGCCGGGACTGGTTCCGCCATGGCCGAGAGAAAACGTCCGCTCGTCATCGTCACGCGCAAGCTGCCGGATGTCATCGAGACCCGGATGATGGAGCTGTTCGAGACTCGGCTGAACCATGACGACGTGGCCATGGACCGCGACCAGCTGGCGGCCGCGATGGGCGAGGCCGACGTGCTGGTGCCGACGGTGACCGACCGGATCGACGCCGAGCTGCTGGCCAAGTCCGGGCCGCAGCTGAAGCTGGTCGCCAGCTTCGGCACCGGCGTGGACCACATCGACCTCGGCGCCGCCAAGGCGCGCGGGCTGACCGTGACCAACACCCCCGGCGTCCTGACCGAGGACACGGCCGACATGACCATGGCCCTGATCCTGGCCGTGGCCCGCCGGCTGGCGGAGGGCGAGCGGCTGGTCCGCGGCGGGCAATGGACCGGCTGGAGCCCGACCGGCATGCTCGGCGCCCGGCTGGGCGGCAAGCGGCTCGGCATCATCGGCATGGGCCGGATCGGCCAGGCGGTGGCGCGCCGCGCCCGCGCCTTCGGCCTGTCGGTGCACTACCACAACCGGAACCGCGTGCATCCGGAGGTGGAGGCCGAGCTGGACGCCACCTACTGGCCCAGCCTGGACCAGATGCTGTCGCGGATGGACATCGTCTCGGTCAACTGCCCGCGCACCCCGGCGACCTTCCACCTGCTGTCGGCCCGGCGGCTGAAGCTGCTGCGCCGCGACGCGCTGATCGTGAACACCTCGCGCGGCGAGGTGATCGACGAGACGGCGCTGGCCCAGATGCTGAAGCAGGGCGAGCTGGCAGGGGCCGGGCTCGACGTGTTCGAGCGCGAGCCGAACGTCAACCCGAAGCTGCTCAAGCTGCCCAACGTCGTGCTGCTGCCGCATATGGGCTCGGCGACCCTCGAGGGCCGGATCGACATGGGCCAGAAGGTGATCGTCAACATCCGCAGCTTCGTCGACGGCCATGTGCCGCCGGACCGGGTGCTGGAGACGGAGTTTTAGGAGAGAGAGCCGTTCCCTCCAACTGTCATTGCCGGGCTTGACCCGGCAATCCAGAGGGCGTCGAGACCTTCTGGATGCCCGGGTCAAGCCCGGGCATGACAGAAAGAGGGGAGTACCTCAGCCCTGCTTCACCGTCTGGTGCAGCGCGGCGATGGTCTGGGCGTCCAGGCGCAGCGCCAGGGCCAGCTGCTTCAGGAAGCGGCTTTCCTCCGGCGAATCCATGGTCACGGTCAGCAGCGCCGCGGTGTAGATCTGCGCCGCCTCCTGCGGGCCGCCGACCCCGGCCGCCAGCTGCTCCGGCGTCGCCGGGTTGCTCAGCTCCTGCTCGATGAACGCGCGCTCCTCCGCATCCTCCTCGCCGAGCTGGCCCTGGATCGCCGCCGCCTCGTTCTGGTCGATGGTGCCGTCGGCGGCCGCCGCGGCGATCATCGTGCGGATGATGCGGTGCGCCGTGTCCTGCCCGATCAGCGGTGCTGCCTGGGCCCCGCCGCCGCCGACCGAATCGGCCATATCGAGGAAGCCGCCGCCCGCGCCTCCGCTCGCGCCTGGAGCCGGGGTTGCCGCCGGGCCGGCCGGAGCCGCCTGCGGCGCATCGTCCTGGCCGCCGAGGCCGCCCAGCAGCCCGCCGCCTCCGCCACGGTTCTGCAGCGCCTGCATGGCGATCGTGGCGATGATCGCCATCAGCCCGCCGCCCAGGCCTCCACCGAGGCCACCGCTGCGGCTCTGGCCGCCGGAAAGGCCTCCGAGGATGCTGCCCAGGCCGCCCAGCCCGCCGCCTCCGGCACCGCCGGCGCCCAGGCCCTGCAGCAGCCCGCCGAGACCGCCCAGGCCGCCGCCCGATCCGCCGAGCCCGCCGGAGGGCGCGCCGCCCCCGCCCAGCACCTGGCTGAGGATGCCGCCGAGGTCGAGGCCGCCGGCCCCGCCGCCGCCGGAAGCGCGGCCCATGCCGCTCTGCGCCAACGCACCCAAGAGCTTGTCGAGATCCATCGTCCCTCTCCCTCGGTTCCCGGCGGCCGCCCCATCAGTTTCTGCGGCCGTCGTGTCGTAATGCCGGCCGCGGGATGCGGCTAGGAGCAAGTCTGCCGGAAGGGGAGGTGTTCGGCGAGGTCTTCGATGCCGGCCTCGACCGCGCGGGTCTCGCGGGCCAGGAAATCGGCCACGGCGCGGCGGAAGCCGGGATCGCGGATCCAGTGGGCGCTGTAGGTCCGCACCGGGCGGTAGCCGCGCATCACCTTGTGCTCGCCCTGCGCCCCGGCCTCGACCCGCTTCAGCCCGCGGGCGATGGCGAAGTCGATCGCCTGGTAGTAGCAGGCCTCGAAATGCAGGAAGGGATAGTCGCGGCCGTCGCAGCCCCAGTTGCGGCCGTAGATCGTGTCGCTGCCGATCAGGTTCAGGGCGCCGGCGATCCAGCGGCCGTCCTTCTCCGCCATCACCAGGGCGATGCGGTCGGCCATGGTCTCGCCGATCCGGGCGAAGAACTCCCGGGTCAGGTACGGGTCGCCCCATTTGCGGTCGCTGGTGTTGCGGTAGAAGCGGAAGAACGCGTCCCAGTGCTGCGGCTTCAGGTCACTGCCGGTCAGCACGGTCAGGCGGATGCCGCCTTCGACTGCGCGCTGCCGCTCCTTGCGGATGTCCTTGCGCCGGCGGCTGTTCAGCGTCGCCAGGAAGTCGTCGAAGCTGGCGTAGCCTTCATTATCCCAATGGTACTGCTCGCCGACCCGCTGCAGCCAGCCGGCTGCGCCGAGGCGCGACCAGTCGGCCTCGGTCGGGAAGGTGACGTGGACGGAGGAGACCTTGTGCGCCAGCGCCGCCTGCTCCAGCCCATGGATCAGCAGGTCGGCGGTTTGCGCCGGCGCGCCGGGACGGACCAGGAGGCGCGGGCCGGTGACCGGGGTGAAGGGCACGGCCGATTGCAGCTTCGGATAATAATGCCCGCCCGCCTGCTCATAGGCGCGGGCCCAGCTGTGGTCGAAGACGTATTCGCCGTAGGAATGGCCCTTGAGGTACAGCGGCACGGCGCCGAGCAGCCGGCCGTCCGACTCCTCCAGCACCAGATGCTGCGGCAGCCAGCCGGCCTCGGCGGTGGCCGACCCGCTCTGCTCCAGCGCCGCCAGGAAGGCGTGGGACAGGAACGGGTTGTCCGGCCCGGCGCAGGCGTCCCAGGCGGCGGGGTCGATGGCGGTGATGTCGGCGACGAGCTTGAGGCTTGCCTCGGGAGTGCCGTCGGGCATGGGGCCGGTCTCTCGCATGTGCGAAAGCTCTAATCTGGGCTTGGAACTGGGCAGGGGCAAGCGTCGCGGCTTGCGCCGGCTCTCAGTCCGGCACCACCCCGGGCGGCAGCGCGGCGGCATGGGCGGCGATGGCGCCGGCGGTGGTGATCCAGACCGAATCGCGCCGGGCGGCGATATGGGCCAAAGCGCGGCGCAGCTGGCGCAGCCGGTAGGGCTGGCCGACGATGTAAGGGTGCAGCGCCACACCCATCACCAGGGCCTGGCCATGTGCCTGCTGCTCCAGCATCTCGTCGAACTGGCCGATCACCATGTCGGCGAAGGCGTCGGCGTTCATCTTCCGCGCCACGATCGCCGGGATGTCGTTCAGCTCCTGCGGGTACGGCACCGACAGGATGCGGCCGCCGCGGGTGCGCATCCACACCGGCTGGTCGTCATGGCACCAGTCCAGCAGGTAGTCGTAGCCCGCCTCCTGCAGCAGGTCGGGGGTGCGGTGGCTCTGCGAGATCCAGGGGCCGAGCCAGCCCTTCGGCGGCGCCCCGGCGTGGCGGGCGATGGTCTCCGTGGCGCGGCGGATCAGCGCCGCCTCCTCGGCCTCCGGCAGCACGCCCTGGCGTTCGGAGTTGCTGTGGCCATGGCCGACGATCTCGTCGCCGCGGGCCTGGAAGGCGGCCGGCAGCTCCGGGCAATGGTCGTAGATCGAGGCGTTGACGATGGCGGAGCAGGGCAGGGCTAGGCTGTCGAACAGCTCCAGCAGGCGCCAGGCGCCGACCCGGTTGCCGTAGTCGCGCCAGGCGTAATTCAGCACGTCCGGCTGCGGCCCGCCCGGCGCCAGCTCCGCCCCCAGCCCCTCGCCGAAGGCGAAGTGCTCGAGATTGAGGCCGAGATAGACGGCGAGGCGCGTCCCGTCCGGCCAGACCGTGCCCGGCCGGCGGGTGATCGCGCTGTAGCCGTAGCGGTCATGCCCCGCCAGCGGCGTCCCCGTCATCGGGGCGGGATCAGGCGAGGCCGGGGCGGGTGGCGAAGGGGGCCTCGGTCTTGGCCCTGATCTCCTCGACCGTGACGCCGTCGGCGACCTCGATCAGGGTCAGGCCCTGCGGCCCGATCTCGAACACGCCGAGCTCGGTGATCACCAGGTCGACCACGCCCTTGCCGGTCAGCGGCAGGTCGCAGGCGTCCAGCAGCTTCGGCGTGCCGTCCTTGGCGTTGTGCTCCATGATCACGACGACGCGCTTGACACCGGCGACCAGGTCCATCGCCCCGCCCATCCCCTTCACCATCTTGCCGGGGATCATCCAGTTGGCGAGGTCGCCGTCCTTCGACACCTGCATGGCGCCGAGGATCGACAGGTCGATGTGGCCGCCGCGGATCATGGCGAACGAGTCGGCCGAGCTGAAATAGCTCGACTGCGGCAGCTCGGTGATCGTCTGCTTGCCGGCGTTGATCAGGTCGGGGTCCTCCTCGCCCTCATAGGGGAAGGGGCCCATGCCCAGCATGCCGTTCTCGCTCTGCAGCGCCACGGTGATGCCGTCGGGGATGTAGTTCGCCACCAGCGTCGGGATGCCGATGCCGAGATTGACGTAGAAGCCGTCCTGCAGCTCCTTCGCGGCGCGGGCGGCCATCTGCTCACGGGTCCAGGCCATGGTGCTCTCCCTCTCCTCAGGCGGCCCGCGGCCGGGTGGTGCGCTGCTCGATGCGCTTCTCGTAGTCCTTGCCCTGAAGGATGCGCTTCACATAGATGCCCGGGGTGTGGATCTGGTTCGGGTCCAGCCCGCCGACATCGACCAGCTCCTCGACCTCGGCCACCGTCACTTTGGCCGCGGTGGCCATCATCGGATTGAAGTTCCGCGCCGTCTTCCGGTAGATCAGGTTGCCTTCGGTGTCGCCCTTCCAGGCCTTGACGATGGCCAGGTCGGCGAACAGCCCGCGCTCCATGACGTATTC
The DNA here is from genome assembly GCF_916619195.1 of Inquilinus sp. Marseille-Q2685. Lineage (NCBI taxonomy): Bacteria > Pseudomonadati > Pseudomonadota > Alphaproteobacteria > Rhodospirillales > Rhodospirillaceae > Inquilinus > Inquilinus sp. Marseille-Q2685. The sequence continues at coordinate 343,259 of NZ_CAKAKL010000004.1, read as the reverse complement.
GGCGCCGTCGAACTCGCGCACCTCCTTGCCCTCGGCGACGATGGTGCCGACGCCGGTCTTGGTGAAGAAGGCCGGGATGCCGGCGCCGCCGGCGCGGATGCGCTCGGCCAGCGTGCCCTGCGGATTGAACTCCAGCTCCAGCTGGCCGGACAGGTACTGCTGGGCGAACAGCTTGTTCTCGCCGACATAGGACGAGATCATCTTCTTGATCTGGCCGCGCTCGAGCAGCTTGCCGAGGCCGACGCCGTCGATGCCGCAATTGTTCGAGATCACGGTCAGGCCGGTGACGCCGCTGAGCGCGATGGCGTCGATCAGCTTCTCCGGGATGCCGCACAGGCCGAAGCCGCCGGCCATCACCATCATCCCGTCGCGGAGCACGCCGGCCAGCGCCGCCGTCGCATCCGGATAGACCTTCTTCATCCCGTCACTCCCCGTCAGGCATCACTGGGCGCGAAGGGACTAAAGCGGGGCGGCGGGCGGGTGTCAATCGAGGCCGCGCCGCACCCCGGCCGGTTTGCGGCAGGGCCCGCGGCCGCCCCGCGACTGCGACGAAGGTCGTATCTGTGACACCGATCCTGCCGGATGATTCTTGCGATCATCTGTGACAAGCTGTGACTTTGTTGCGCATCGAAGGACGCCGGCCGAAGCGTCCCGCGCGCCCAGCAGGGGGAGGCTTCCATGACCATCCATGACCGGGATTCCACGCCGCCCGTCGCGGCATCGAAAGGGTCGCGCCGCCGGTTCCTGGGCGGCGCGGCCGTGGCCGCCGCGGCGACCGTCGCCGCGCCGGCCATCGTCAGGGCCCAGGGGCCGGTGCATATGCGCTGGCAGAGCACCTGGCCGTCGAAGGACATCTTCCACGAATTCGCCCAGGACTTCGCCAAGAAGGTCAACGACATGACCGGCGGCGATCTGGCCATCGAGGTGCTGCCGGCCGGCGCCGTGGTGCCCGCCTTCGGCCTGCTCGACGCGGTGTCGCAGGGCACGCTCGACGGCGGCCACGGCGTGATGGTCTACCATTACGGCAAGCAGACGGCGCTGGCGCTCTGGGGATCCGGCCCCGGCTTCGCGATGGACGCCAACACGCTGCTGGCCTGGCACAAATACGGCGGCGGCAAGGAGCTGCTGGAGAAGCTCTACGCCTCGATCGGCGCCAATGTCGTCTCCTTCCCTTACGGGCCGATGCCGACCCAGCCGCTGGGCTGGTTCAAGAAGCCGGTCGCCAAGGTCGAGGACCTGCAGGGCCTGAAGTTCCGCACCGTCGGCATCTCGATCGACGTCTTCACCGCCCTCGGCGCCGCGGTCAATGCATTGCCGGGCGGCGAGATCGTCTCGGCGCTGGACCGCGGGCTGCTCGACGCCGCCGAGTTCAACAACGCCTCCTCCGACCGCGTGCTCGGCTTCCCGGACGTGTCGAAGATCTGCATGCTGCAGAGCTACCACCAGAATGCCGAGCAGTTCGAGGTCCTGTTCAACAAGGCCAAGTACGACGCGCTGCCCGACAAGATCAAAGCCATCATCGCCAACGCGACCGAGGCGGCATCGCAGGACATGCAGTGGAAGGCGATCGACCGCTATTCGAAGGATTACGGCGAGCTGCAGAGCAAGGACGGCGTCAAGTTCTACAAGACGCCGGAGGCGATCCTGAAGCGGCAGCTCGAGGTCTATGACGAGGTGGTGAAGAAGAAGGCCGGGGAGAACCCGCTGTTCAAGGAGATCCTGCAATCGCAGATCGCCTTCGCCCAGCGGGCGACGCGGTGGGAGCAGGACACCGTCGTGAACCGGCGCCTGGCCTTCGACCATTATTTCGGAGCCAACGCGGCCGCCAGCAAGCTCTGATCCCGCAGCGGAGCCGGCGCCGTCGGGCTGGTCCGGCGGCGCCGTGGCCCCGTCCGAACCCTCCGGCAGCGGGCTGCAGCGCATGAGACTCCAGCGATTCCTGCATCTGGTCGACGGCGTCAGCACCTGGGTTGGCAAGGCCGCGGCGTGGCTGATCATCGGGCTGATGGCCCTGATCTGCGTCGAGGTGGTGAAGCGATACCTGCTGAACATGCCGACGGCCTGGATCTTCGACGCCAGCAACATGTTCTACGGCACCCTGTTCATGCTGGCCGGCGCCTACACCCTGGCCCAGAACGGCCATGTCCGCGGCGACTTCCTGTACGGGTCGATGCGGCCGCGGACCCAGGCGGCGTTCGACCTGGTGCTCTACATCCTGTTCTTCCTGCCCGGCATCGCCGCCCTGGTCTATGCCGGATACAGCTATGCGGAGCTGTCCTGGCGGATCGACGAGCATTCGACCGTCACCGCGGAAGGGCCGCCGATCTACCACTTCAAGGCGGTGATCCCGATCGCCGGGGCGCTGGTGCTGCTGCAGGGCCTGGCCGAGATCCTGCGCTGCATCGCCTGCCTGCGGACCGGGGAATGGCCGAGCCGGCTCAGGGACGTCACCGAGATCGACGTGGTCGAGGAGCAGCTGGCCCACAGCGAGCATGTGGACGAGGCGGCCCGGCGGGACGCGATCGCGCGGGCGCAGAAGATCGACGAGGCGGCGCGCCAGCGCGGGGCGGGGGGAGATCTGCAGACATGAGCGACGGGGCGCTCGGACTCACGATGCTGGGGCTCATCGTGGTCGTGATCATGATGGGCTTTCCGACGGCCTTCACGCTGATGGGCCTCGGCATGTTCTTCGGCTTCTACGCCTTCTACGATCCGGCCGAGCCGTGGTGGGACAACCGGGTGTTCGACCTGATGGTCCAGCGCACCTACGGGGCGATGACCAACGACGTGCTGGTCTCGATCCCGCTGTTCGTGCTGATGGGCTATGTGATGGAGCGCGGGGCGCTGGTGGACAAGATGTTCTACAGCATCCAGCTCTCGGCCCGCCGGGTGCCGGCCTCGCTGGCCGTCGCCACCCTGATCGTCTGCACCTTCTGGGGCATCGCCAGCGGGCTGGTCGGCGCCGTGGTGGTGCTGATGGGGGTGATCGCGCTGAACCCGATGCTGCGCGCCGGCTACGACGTCCGGCTCGCCTCCGGCGTGATCACCGCCGGCGGCACGCTGGGCATCCTGATCCCGCCCTCGGTGATGATCATCGTCTATGCCGCGGTGGCGGGGCAGTCGGTGGTCAAGCTCTACGCCGCGGCGATGTTCCCGGGATTCTTCCTGGCCCTCCTGTACCTCCTCTACATCGTCGGCTGGGCGCTGCTGCAGCCGAAGGTCGCGCCGCGGCTGCCGGAGGAGCAGACGAAGGTGCCGGTGCCGGGCTGGATGCGGGCGTTCCAGGACGCCTATTCGCGCAACATGCTGGTCGGGCTGGCCAAGGCGCTGGTCTCGCCGTCCCGGGCGGCGGCGCTCGACACCGGCGCCGGCCGACTCACCTATGCCAGGCTGGCCGGCAACTTCGGCACCGCGCTGGTGCCGCTGGCGCTGACGGCGCTGACCCTCGCGGCGGTCTGGTGGTACGTGGTGATCTACCCGCAAGGATCGGCCGAGGCGGAGGCGGTGCCGGAGGGGCTGGAGCAGCTGGGCGCGCCGGTCGCCACCGAGGCGCCGGCGACCGGCGCGGCGGCGGGCGTGGGCACCGGCTTCCATGTCGCCTTCGCCCTGGTCGCCGCGGCCGCGGCGGTGGTGCTGTTCCGCTACTACCGGCGCATGACCGCCGAGCGCTTCGAGATGCTGAAGCTGCTGGCCTCGTCGGTCATGCCGCTCGCCATCCTCACCGTGGTGGTGCTGGCGGTGATCCTGTTCGGCATCACCACCGCCACCGAATCCGCCGCGGTCGGCGCCGCCGGCGCCTTCCTGCTGGCGTTCCAGGCCCGCACCCTGAACTGGAAGCGGACCAAGGAGGCGGTGTTCCTGACCGCCAAGACCACCGCCATGGTGTGCTGGCTGTTCGTCGGCTCGGCCCTGTTCTCCGCCGTCTTCGCGCTCCTGGGCGGCCAGGCGCTGATCGAGCGCTGGGTGCTGTCGCTCGACCTGTCGCCGGTCCAGTTCATGATCCTGTCGCAGGCGATCATCTTCCTGCTCGGCTGGCCGCTGGAATGGACCGAGATCATCATCATCTTCGTGCCGATCTTCCTGCCGCTGCTGAAGCATTTCAGCATCGACCCGGTGCTGTGGGGCGTGCTGGTCTTCGTCAACCTGCAGGCGGCGTTCCTGTCGCCGCCGGTGGCGATGTCGGCCTTCTATCTGAAGGGCGTGGCGCCGCCGCACGTCACCATCAACCAGATCTTCGCCGGCATGATGCCGTACATGCTGGTGGTGATCCTGTGCATGGTGCTGATGTACATCTGGCCCGGCATCACGCTGTGGCTGCCGGAGTACCTGTACGGGAATTGAGGGGCTCAGAGAGACCGTTCGGAAATGCGCTGGCGCGAGTCGGCTGGCGGTGGTTTCGAGAACCGGAGCGCAGCGCACATAGGTGCGTGAGCACCGGAAGCGGAGAAACCGCCGTCAGACGGCCGCGCCAGTAGCATTTCCGAACGGTCTCTCAGATCTCCAGATGCGAGCCCAGCTCCACCGCCCGGTTGGCCGGGATGCGGAAGAACTCCGTGGCGCTCAGCGCGTTGTTCGACATCAGGATGAACAGCCACTCCTGCCAGGGCGGCAGCTCCGGCCGCGGCGACGGCACGAAATACTCCCGGCTCATGAAGAACGACGTGTCGGCCATGTTGAAGCCGAGGCCCTTGGCGGCGCAGGCGGCCAGCGCCCGCGGGACGTCCGGCTGCTGCTGGAAGCCGTAGCGCACGATCACCGTGTAGAAGCCGTCGCCGAGATCCTTGATCTCGATGCGCTGGTCGTCGTCGACCCGCGGCTCGTCCGTGGTCTCGACCTTCAGCAGCACCACGCGCTCGTGGATGATCTTGTTGTGCTTCAGGTTGTGCAGCAGGGCGAAGGGCACGACGCCGACATTGCCGGTCATGAAGATGCCGGTGCCGGGCACGCGGTGCGCCCGCTTGTACATCTTGCCGTCGACGAAGGTGGCCAGCGGGATGGCGTCGCGATAGCGCCGCCGGTACAGGATCTCGCGGCCCTTGCGCCAGACCCACATCAGCGTCGTCAGCGCCACCGCCAGGACCAGCGGGAACCAGCCGCCATGCAGGATCTTGATGGTGTTGGCGCCGAAGAAGGCGAGGTCGATGGCCAGGAACAGCGCGAACAGCGGCAGCGCGGTCCAGCGGCTCCAGCCCCAGCGGTGGCGGGCGACCAGATAGGCCAGCACGCTGGTCACCGCCATGGTGCCGGTGACGGCGATGCCGTAGGCCCCGGCCAGGGCGCTGGAGGAGCCGAAGCCGACCACCAGGATGACGACCGCGGCGTAGAGCGACCAGTTGATCCGCGAGATGTAGATCTGGCCCTTCTCCTCGGCCGAGGTGTGGCGGATCTCGAGCCGCGGCATGTAGCCGAGCTGGGCCGCCTGCTGGCTGACCGAGAAGGCGCCGGAGATCACGGCCTGGGAGGCGATCACCGTCGCCATGGTGGCCAGGATCACCATCGGGTAGAGGCCCCAGGAGGGGGTCAGCAGGTAGAAGGGCGATTCGATCGCCGCCGGGTTCTCGATCAGGAGCGCGCCCTGGCCGAAATAGTTCAGCAGCAGGGCCGGCCAGACGAAGCTGACCCAGGCGATGCGGATCGGGCCGCGGCCGAAATGGCCCATATCGGCGTAGAGCGCCTCGCCGCCGGTGACGGCCAGCACGACCGAGCCGAGCACGACGATGGCCGCCCAGGGGCTGGTGAAGAACAGCTCGACCGCGTGGTTCGGCCAGATCGCCGCCAGCACGTCCGGCCGGTTCACGATCTGGGCGGCACCCAGCAGGCCGATGACCAGGAACCACAGGCACATGATCGGGCCGAAGGCCGAGCCGACCTTGGCCGTGCCATGCGCCTGGACCATGAAGATCAGGGTCAGGATGACGAGGGTCAGCGGCAGGATGTAGGGGTCGAAGACCGGGGTCGCGATCCCCAGCCCCTCCACCGCGCTGAGCACCGAGATCGCCGGGGTGATCACGCCGTCGCCGTAGAACAGCGCCGCGCCGATGATGCCCAGCAGGACGATGAAGTGGCCCCATCTCTTCCCGCGGCGGGCCCGGAAGGCCAGCGCGGTCAAGGCCAGAACGCCGCCCTCGCCGCGGTTGTCGGCGCGCATCACGAAGGAGACGTACTTGACCGTGATGATCAGCGTCGTCGCCCAGAAGATCAGCGACAGCACCCCCAGCACCGCCCCCTCGGAGACGCCGGGCGCCCCGGGATGGGTGAAGCATTCCCGGATGGTGTAGAGCGGGCTGGTGCCGATGTCGCCATACACGACGCCAATGACGCCGAGCAGCTTGGGGGCGAGCGATTGGCCGTCGCGCGAGTCGGTAGCGAGGGTCGTCATCGCGCCTTCCTAGTCGGATGGCGCATCGTCGACAACCCGGCCGTTGCTGGCATGCATGCCTATGCCCCCTCGCTGCCCTGAGCGCCGAGGGTGCGGGGATCGACGCGCCGAGGCAAGCCCCGGCTGCGTCCGGCCTCTCAGATGCAGCGGCCGCCGTCGATTTCCAGCGCCACGCCGGTGACCATCGAGGCCTCGTCGGAGGACAGGTAGAGGGCGGCGTTGGCGATGTCCTCGGGCGTGCTCATGCGGCCGAGCGGGATGGTCGCCAGGAACTGGGCCCGCCGCTCCGGCGTGTCGTCGCCGAGGAAGGTCGAGGTCAGGCCGGTCTGGCCCAGCACCGGGCACAGGCAGTTGACCCGGATCTTCGGCGCCAGCTCGACCGCCATCGACTTGGTGGCGGTGACCACCGCGCCCTTGGAGGCATTGTACCAGGTCAGGCCGGGCCGCGGCCGGATGCCCGCGGTCGAGGCGATGTTGAGGATCGAGCCGCCCTTGGCCGAGAGATGCGGCGCGGCGTGCCGCACCGACAGGAAGATCGCCTTCACATTGACCGCGAAGATGCGGTCGAACTCGTCCTCGGTGACCTCGGCCATCGGCTTGTTGCGATGGGTGTAGCCGGCGTTGTTGACGACGATGTCGAGCCCGCCGAAGGCCTCGACCGCGGTGGCGATGGCGACCGCGGTATCGGCATCGCGCGACACGTCGGTGCGGACGAAGCGGGCGGCGCCCGGCCGCTCCTGGTTCAGCGCCGCGGCCACAGCCTCGCCGGCCTCGGCCGACAGATCGGCGACCAGCACGCTGGCGCCTTCCCGCACGAAGCGCTCGGCGATGCCCTTACCGAACCCCGACGCCGCGCCGGTGACGATGGCCACCTTGCCTTCGAGCCGCATGCCCTGTCCCTCTGTCCTGGTCGTGTGGTGGTCGCGCCGCGGGAGGGGCGCCGATCGATGCCTGGCGCCCGGCCCGCCATCTCTTCCGGTGAAGTGCCGGACCGTCGAATGGCCGGACTATAGGGGCAGGGCGGCCGGGGCAGCAGGCGAATGTCCGCCGAGGAGGTATGAGCCGGGCGCGGATCTTCGCCGCCGAGTGCCAGTCCCCTTCCTGTCATTGCCGGGCTTGACCCGGCAATCCAGGCCACCAAGAGCTGCTCTGGCTGCCCCTGGATCCTCGGGTCAAGCCCGAGGATGACAGAATAGTGCTCGGCTGAAGCTATCCGTGCTTGATCGCGATGGTCTTGGTCACGCTGAAATGATCCAGCCCCTCCATCGCTTTCTCGCGGCCGAAGCCGGAGCGCTTCATGCCGCCGAAGGGCAGCTCGACGCCGCCGCCGGCGCCGTAGTTGTTGACGAAGACCTGCCCGGCCCGGACCCGGCGGGCGCAGCGCAGCTGCCGGGCGCCGTCGCGGGTCCAGACCCCGGCGACCAGGCCGAACTCGGTGCCGTTGGCCAGGCGGATCGCCTCCTCCTCGTCGCGGAAGCGCAGCACCGCCAGCACCGGACCGAACACCTCCTCCTGCGCCAGCGGGTGGCCGGGCGGCACGTCGCCGATCAGCGTCGGCACCTGGTAGAAGCCGCCGGCCGGGGCGTTCGGGGACAGGCGCCCCTCGGCCAGCACCGGCAGCCCGTCGGCCCGGGCGCGGTCGAGATGGCCGCGCACCCGCTCCTGCTGCCGGGCGCTGATCAGCGGGCCGCAATCCGGGTCGCGGTCCCAGGGGCCGGTCTCCAGCGCCCTGAAGCGCTCGCCCAGGGCCGAGAGGAACTCGTCGGCGATGCCGTCCTGCAGCAGCAGGCGGCTGCCGGCGGAGCAGGTCTGGCCGGCATTCTGCACGATCGCGGCGGTGACGAAGGGCAGGGCGGCCTCGGCATCGGCGTCGTCGAACACCAGCTGCGGCGACTTGCCGCCCAGTTCCATCGTCACCGGCCGGTTGAACTGCGCCGCCGCGGCCTGGATCGCGGCGCCGGTGGCGGGCGACCCGGTGAAGCTGATGTGGTCGATGCCGGGATGCGACGCCAGCGCCGCGCCGGCCTCGGCGCCCAGGCCGGTGACGACGTTCAGCGCGCCCGGCGGCAGCCCGGCCTCCAGCGCCAGTTGGGCGATGCGCAGCGGCGTCAGGCAGGCGTCCTCCGCCGGCTTCAGCACGCAGGCGTTGCCGGCGGCCAGGGCGCCGCCGATGGTGCGGCCGAAGATCTGCGCCGGATAGTTCCACGGGATGACGTGCCCGGTGACGCCGTAGGGCTCCTTCACCGTCAGCACGGTGTAGCCGTCGAGATAGGGGATGCTGGTGCCGTGGTGCTTGTCGCAGGCGCCGCCGTAGAACTCGAAATAGCGGGCGCAGGCGGTGATGTCGGCCTTGGCCTGCTTGACCGGCTTGCCGGCATCGGCCGCCTCGAGCCGCCACAGGGTCTCGAAATCCGCCTCGATGGCCCGGCCGATCCGGGTCAGGATGCGGCCGCGCTCGACCGCCGGCATCCGGCCCCAGGGCCCCTCGTCGAAGGCGCGGCGCGCGGCCCGCACAGCGGCGTCGATCTCGGCCGCGCCCCCTCGCGCCAGGCTGTCGAACCCGGCCCCGGTGGACGGGTCGATCACCGGAATGGTGCGGCCATCCTCCGCGCCGTTCCAAATTCCATCGATCAGAATCGTTTTCGGACCTATCATGATACTCTTTCTGTCTCCGGACCGTTCGTCGTGATGGGGCAGGCTCGGCACGTCGTTGCGTTTAAGACGAATTCTTGTTGCGAGCTATTGTTGAAGATGGATGCGCTCATGGGCCACGATATCGCCATGGCTCCCCTCGCCGAAACGCCGATAGCCGATCCCGCGGCCGTGCTCCTGGTCGAGGATATGCCGGCGCTGGCCCGGCTCTACATCGAGACCCTGTCCAAGGCCGGCGTCACCGTTGATCATGCCGAGACCGGGGCCGACGCGCTCGCGGCGCTGGCGCAGGGGCGCTATGCGACCGTGCTGCTGGACCTCAACCTGCCGGACATGAACGGCATGGAGATCCTGCAGCACATCCGCGAGCAGCAGATCCCGGTGGCGCCGATCGTGATCACCGCCCATGGCTCGGTCAACACCGCGGTCGAGGCGATGCGGCTCGGCGCCTTCGACTTCCTGGTCAAGCCCTTCCCGGGCGACCGGCTGACCGTGACCGTCCGCAACACGCTGGAGCGGATGCGGCTGCAGCGCGAGGTCGAGGCCTGGCGCGAGGATCTCGGCCGCGACCGCTACTACGGCTTCATCGGCCGATCGCTGGCGATGCAGGCGGTGTACCGGATCATCGATTCGGCGGCGGCGTCGAAGGCCACCGTCTTCATCACCGGCGAGAGCGGCACCGGCAAGGAGCTGTGCGCCGAGGCGGTGCACCGCCGCAGCCCGCGGCGCGACGAGCCCTTCATCGCGCTGAACTGCGGCGCCATCCCGCGCGACCTGATGGAATCGGAGATCTTCGGCCATGTGAAGGGCGCCTTCACCAGCGCGGTCGCCGACCGCGACGGCGCCGCCGTCCGCGCCCATGGCGGCACGCTGTTCCTGGACGAGATCTGCGAGCTGGCGCCGGAGCTGCAGACCAAGCTGCTGCGCTTCCTGCAGACCGGGGTGGTGCTGCCGGTCGGCGGCAGCCGTGAACGCAAGGTCGATCTGCGCATCGTCTGCGCCACCAACCGCGACCCGGCCGAGGAGGTGCGCCAGGGCCGGTTCCGCGAGGACCTGTACTACCGGCTGCTGGTGATCCCGGTGACGCTGCCGCCGCTGCGCGAGCGTGAGGACGACGTGCTGCTGATCGCGCGCCAGTTCCTGCGCGACTACGCGGCGGAGGAGGGCAAGAGCTTCAGCGATTTCGACCTGGAGGTGGCGGAGGACCTGCAGCGCTATGCCTGGCCCGGCAATGTCCGGCAGTTGCAGAACGTGATCCGCAACATCGTCGTGCTGCATGACGGGCCGCTGGTGACGCGGGCGATGCTGCCGCCGCCGGTGCGCACGCTGATCCCGGCGGCCGAGCCCAGCCGCCCGGCGGCCGAGCCGCCGCCCGGCGCTGCGAACGGCAGGGAGGCGCCGATCCGGCCGCTGTGGATGATCGAGAAGGAGGCGATCGAGGGCGCGATCGCGGCCTGCGACGGCCATGTGCCGCGCGCCGCGGCGCTGCTCGGGATCAGCGCCTCGACGATCTACCGCAAGCGGCTGAACTGGGAGGCCGAGGGCCGCGGCTAGCCCCGGGGCTCCGGATAGACCAGGCGGAAGCGTTCGCAGAACACCGGCATGTCGACCGCCGGCTCGCGGCCGATCTCGGCGCAGCGGCGGCCGAAATAGCGCCAATGCGCGTCACGCCAGAAGTCCAGTGAGCGGTCGCCCTCGCCCTCGTCGTAAGCGAAGGCGGCGTCGACCTGGTCGAAGGGCAGCACGCGCACCTCCACCGTCTGCAGCACGCAATGCGGCATGCCGGCGAAATCGGTGATCAGGCTGTAGCCGCCCGGCTTCGGCGTGCCGGCCTCGTCGGCGCCCCAGACCAGCCCGGCGGTCGCGGTCTTGGTGCCGGCCAGCACCAGGTCCAGCAGCTCCCGCGCCAGTTCCTCGCTGTCGCCGAAATGCCAGAGGTCGTAGCGGTCGGGCAGGCCGAGATCCGGCCGCGTGCGGCGAAGATCCTGCCACCAGGCCTCGGCGATGTCGCTCACGGTCGGCTCCCCTCGTGCGGGCCGGCCGTCAGGCGCGGCGCGGCACCGGCCGGCAGAACAACTCGGTCGTATACAGCAGCAGCGCCGCGGCGGGGAAGGCGAGGCCGACCCAGCTGACCAGCGACCAGCCGCCGGCGCTGAACGTGCCGCTGGCGATGGCGGAGCCGACGGCGCCGCCGGCGAAGGCGCTGGCGACATAGAGGCCGTTCATCCGGCCGCGCGCCTCCGGCGCCAGGGCATAGATGGCGCGCTGGCCCAGCACCATGTTGGCCTGCACCCCGAAGTCCAGGAGGATGCCGGCGGCGGCCAGCAGCACCACCGATCCGGCGGCGCCGCCGGCCCAGGCCATGGCGAAGGCGGCGGCGACCGAGGCCAGGGCGCCGAAGGTGGCCGGCCGGGTCCAGCCGCGGTCGGCGATGCGTCCGGCCAGGGGCGCAGCCAGGGCGCCGGCGGCGCCGACCAGGGCGAAGACGGCGATGCCGGCCTGGCTGTAGCCGAAGCGCGGGCTGGCCAGCTCCAGCGGCACCGCGGTCCAGAACAGGCTGAACCCGGCGAACAGCGCGGCCTGGTAGGCGGCACGGCGCTGCAGGATCGGCGTGCGGCGGAACAGGGTGGCGAGCGAGCGCAGCACCTGGCCGTAGCTGGGGCCCGGGGCCGGCCGGTACTGCGGCAGGCGCCAGGCCAGCACCGCCAGCAGGCCGGCCATCAGGAGGGTGGAGAGGAAAAAGATGGCGCGCCAGCCGAACAGCTCGGCCACCACGCTGGCGAAGGGCCGGGCCAGCAGGATGCCCAGCAGCAGGCCGCTCATGATGTTGCCGACCACCCGGCCGCGGATCGCGTCGGGCGCCATATGCGCCGCCATCGGGATCAGGATCTGCGCCGCCACCGAGCTGAGGCCGATCAGCAGCGCCGCGAACAGGAAGACGCCGGCGGTCGGCGCCAGGGCGGCGACCAGCAGCGCGACCACCGTGCCCGACAGGGTCAGCACGACGAGGCGCCGGTTCTCGACCATGTCGGCCAGCGGCACCAGCAGGATCAGCCCGACGCCGTAGCCGATCTGGGTCAGGGTGACGACCAGGCTGGCGGCCACGGCGCCGAGCCCGACCGAGGGCGCGATCAGCGCGATCAGCGGTTGGGCGTAGTACAGGTTGGCGACGATGGCGCCGCAGGCGACGGCCATCAGGAACATCATCGCCGGCGTGATCGCCGGGACGGCAGGATGCGCGCGCTCGCCCATGGCGACGCCTCTTCGGCAGCGGAATCGGTCAGAAGAGGATCGAATATAGGGCGCCGCTGCAGCGCACAAAAGTCCGACATGGCAGCGTTGAGGCTTCGGCGCGGCTGCCGCGGCCGGCGCTACCCCAGCCGCGCCCGCAGCCGGCGCAGCAGCTTGGGGACGTCGGGCGGCTGGACGATGGCGCCGCGGATCAGGCTGTCGAAATGCTCCGACAGGGCGCGGATGTGCTCGGTCGAGTTGAACAGGAAGTACATGCCGCCGAGATAGAGCACCGCCCGCAGCGGCCCGAACACCGTCACCGGCACCGAATAATGCTGGCGGCCGTCGTAGAAGAACCAGCGGAAGGTCGGGTACAGCTCCTCCACCAGCGCGATCATGTGGTCCAGCTGACGGGCCCGGACCGAGCTGTCGAGGTCGTGCCAGATGCCCTCGCCGCGGGCGAAGCCCTCGATCGCCTGGATCGAGTTGCAGACCTCCATGTCGGTCTCCGGCCGGCGCTGATAGGCCAGGCGGGCGGCCGCGGTCTCGATCCGCTGCTCCGGCCCCGCCCCGGCGAAATGCTCCAGCTCGTGCCGGATCACGTCGCGGTTCTTGAGGATGTCGGGCAGGGTGGTCGGGACGTGGCGGATCTTGTAGCCGATCGCCTCCCGGTGCCAGGCGATCAGCCGCTCGTCGTCGGTCCATTGCGCGTCGCGCTCGATCGCCATCCGCTCTGGCAGGATGTCGGCGGAGAGGGGCCCGCGCTGGCTCAGCCCCAGCAGCCAGTCGATGCTGACCTGGCGGGAGGCCGCGATCGCCGCCAGGGTCTCGGCCCGCGGCAGCCGGTCATTCGCCGGCGACAGGATCTGCGACAGGGTCGACCGGTCCATCCCGGCCGCGGCGGCGAAGGCGCTGCGGCTCTGGCCGGAGGCGGCGATGATCTCCTCCAGCCGGGCGCGGAAGGTCTCGATCATCTCGTGGCGGGACTGCGCCATTGCGGAGTTTCCGAAGCAAGTTGTGCGGATTCACAACGGTCTGGATGAAAGTACACCAATCGCATCGCTTTGTGCGCATTATCGCATTGTCCGACATGACCGATTCGCGACAGCCTGGATCCGGAGAGGACGGGTCTATGGCCGAGACGACGAAGCGAGCGAATTTCGAAGGACCGACCTGGGCGGTGGCCGCCGCGGTCTATGGCGGCTGGGCGGCGCTACTGTGGTTCCATGCGGCGATCCCGGCGCCGCTCTTCGTCGCGGCCGGCGCGGTGCTGCTGGCCTGGCACGGGTCGCTGCAGCACGAGACGATCCACGGCCATCCGACCCGGTCGCGCCGGATCAACACGGCGGTCGGCTGGCCGCCCCTGTCGCTGTGGCTGCCCTATGCCAGCTATCGCGACCTGCATCTGCGCCATCATCGCGACGCCCACCTGACCTCGCCGGTCGAGGACCCCGAGAGCTATTACATCACCGGCGACCGATGGTCGGCGCTGAGCCCGGCCGGGCGGGCGGTGCTGCGCTTCAACCGCACGCTGCTGGGCCGCTTCCTGATCGGACCGGCCCTGGCCTGGTACGGGCTGTGGGCGGAAGAGCTGCCGGCGCTGCGGCACGACCGCAGGGCGCGCATCGTCTGGGCGACGCATCTGGCCGGGGCCGCCGCCGTGCTGGCCGTGGTCACCGTCGGGTTCGGCGTCTCGCCGATCCTCTATGTCGTCACCTGCTACGCCGGCACCTCGCTGTCGCTGCTGCGGTCCTTCGCCGAGCATCGCGCCGGGCCGGAAGGGCTGCGCACCGCCGTGGTGGCGTCCGGGCCGTTCTTCTCGCTCCTGTTCCTGAACAACAACCTGCACGTGGCGCATCACGCTCGGCCGGGCCTCGCCTGGTACCGGCTGCCGCGCTTCGCCGCCGCCAATGATTCCGCCGCCGTCGCCGCGCGCGGCGCCGGGCTCTATCACGGCTATGGCGAGATCGTGCGGCGCTTCCTGCTGCGGCCGGTCGACGCGCCGGTGCATCCCGATTTCGACACCGAACGGCGCGTCAAGTGACGGCCGCCGCGGTGCCGGGCACCGCCAGCCTTCCGATGTACGACCTGCCCGAAGTGCGGTGGGCCACCGATGCGCTGTGGTCCGCGGTCGCCGCGCGCCTGTCGGCCGCGGGCGTCGCGGCGGCGCCGGTCCTCGACCACAGCTCCAGCCTGCCCGATCTCTGGACCGACCCGGCGCTGCTGCTCAGCCAGACCTGCGGCAACCCCTATGTCCGGACCTACCGAGACCGGCTGCGGCTGGTGGCGACGCCCCGCTACGCCGCCGCGGGCTGCGACGGCCCGCGTTATTGCAGCCTGCTGGTGGTGCGCGCGGATGGGCCGGGGGAAAGCCTGGCCGATTTCCGCGATGCCGTCTGCGCCGTCAACGAGTGGGGCAGCCTGTCCGGCTGGGTGGCCCTGGCTGCGGCGCTGCCGGAGCCGCGATTCTTCCGCGCCGCGCTGATCACCGGCGCCCATGCCGACAGCATGGCCGCGGTGGCGGCGGGAGAGGCCGATATCGCCGCGATCGACTGCGTCACCTACGCGCTGCTGCAGCGGCACCGCCCCGCCGCGACGGCCGGGCTGCGGGTGATCGGCCGGACCGCGCCGGCGCCGGGCCTGCCTTTCGTGACCCGCCGGGATGCGGCGGAGGCAACGGTCGAGGCGCTGCGGTCGGCCCTGAGCGGCGCCCTGGCCGACCCGGCCCTGGCCGAGGCCCGCGCGGCGCTGCTGATCGAGGGCGTCGAGGTCCTCGGCGAGGCCGATTACGACGCGATCCCGGCCCAGCCCGCTAGCACTCCTCCTCCTGTCTCCGCTCCGTCTCGCCGCTCCGCCACAGCTCCAGCGCCCTGACGGTCTCGCCCACCCGGGCCCTGGCGACCTTGGCCAACTCCTGGGGGCGGCCGGGCCGGTTCCCGCCCTTGTCGCCGAGCGACTCGGCCAGGTCGATCAAGGCCCGGGCGCCGCAGATCGCGGCGCAGGAGCGCAGGGCGTAGGCCTCCAGCGCCAGGGCCTCGCGGTCGCCGGCGCCGGCTGCGGCGGCGATCGCATCGGCGCGTTCGCGCAGCTCCTCGATCAGGTCGTCGACCATCGCCCGGCGGGCGGCGTCGTCGAACCCGGACAGGTTGCGCTCCAGTGCTGCCGGGTCGAACAGGTATCGCGGACCGCTCATCCGTGCCTCCACCACCCCTCTCTCATATCGCGTCGCACGACCCCAAGTTCCAGGCGAGGGCGCGAAGCGACGCGGCAGCGACTTGCATTCCGGAACGGGCGGTCCATATCTCGGCCATGGTTTCCCATCCCGGCCGTCCCCGCGAATTCGACAAGGACACCGCGCTCGACGCGGCGATGGCCCTGTTCTGGCACAAGGGCTACGAGGCGACGTCGCTGGACGACCTGACGCGGGCGATGGATCTCAGCCGCAGCAGCTTCTACGGCTGCTTCGGCTCCAAGCGCGACACGCTGGTGGCGGCGATCCGGCGCTACGGCGACCAGCGCTTCGCCGAGTTGGAGAGGCGGGTCGCGGCCGAGCCGGACCCCGGCCGCGCCCTGCGCCTCGCGGTCGCCGCCATCGCCAATGGCGGCGGCACCCGCGACGGATGCTTCCTGATCAATTGCACGGTCGAGCTGGCGCCGCATGACCCCGAGGTCGAGACGCTGGGCCGCCGCCATCTGGAGCGGCTGGAGACGCTGCTGGCCGGGCTGCTGGCCCGCCGTTCCGGCACTGAAGCGGCGAAAGAGGCGGCCCGGGCGCGCGGCCTTCTGGCCATCGCGGTCGGCGCCTCAGTGATGCACAAGGCGGGCACAGCGCCCGCCGCGATCGACGACCTCCTGGCCGCCGCGGAGCCGCTGATGCGCTGAGGCCGGCCGAACCTGTTGCCGTGTTCCTAAGCTCAATTTTGGACCGAATGGTCCTGAAGCGAGCATCCAACCGGAGAGAATGATGACTGTCCCGAAGCTGTTCACGCCGACCCGGATCGGCGACCTGGAGCTGCCGAACCGGATCGTGATGGCGCCGCTGACGCGCAACCGGGCGAACCCTGACGGCGACGTGCCGCACGCGCTGAACGCCGAATACTACGCCCAGCGCGCCACGGCCGGCCTGCTGATCTCCGAAGGCACCCAGATCTCGCCGGAGGGCAAGGGCTATGCGTGGACCCCGGGCATCCACAGCCCGGAGCAGGTGGCCGGCTGGCGGCTGGTGACCGATGCCGTGCACAAGGCCGGCGGCCGGATCGCGGCGCAGCTCTGGCATGTCGGCCGGATCTCGCACACCGTGCTGCAGCCGGGCGGCGCGGCGCCGGTCGGGCCGTCCGCGATCGCGGCCGAGACCCGGGTCTATGACGGCGAGGGCTTCGTCCCGGCCTCGGCGCCGCGGGCGCTGGAGACGGAAGAGCTGCCGCGCATCGTCCGCGACTACGCCCAGGCGGCGCGCAATGCCCGGGAAGCCGGCTTCGACGCGGTCGAGATCCACGCCGCCAACGGCTACCTGCTGCACCAGTTCCTGGCCGACGGCACCAACAAGCGGACCGACGCCTATGGCGGCCCGGCCGCCAACCGCGCCCGGCTGCTGCTCGAGGTGGCGGAGGCGGTGGCCGAGGTCTGGACGCCCGGCCGGGTCGGCGTGCGGCTGTCGCCCTTCTCCCATTTCGGCGACATCGCCGACAGCGACCCGATGGCGACCTTCGGCCACGCCATCGAGGGGCTGAGCGGGCTCGGCCTCGGCTTCCTGCACCTGGTCGAGGGCCAGACCGGCGGCACCCGCGAGCTGCCGCCCGGCGCCGACCTCCAGGCCCTGCGCCGGCTGTTCCGCGGCAGCTATATCGCCAACAACGGCTACGACCGCGGCCTGGCGATCGAGGCGGTGGAGAACGGCCGCGCCGATCTCATCGCCTTCGGCAAGCTGTTCATCGCCAATCCGGACCTGGTCGAACGGCTGCGCCGCGACGCGCCGCTGAACACGCCGGACCAGGCGACCTTCTACGGCGGCGACGCCCGCGGCTACACCGATTATCCGACGCTGGAAAAGGCGGCGGCCTGAGCTAACCCGCCTTCGGCGCCGCCACCGCGGCGGCGTCGCGGGCGGTGTCGACGCCGAGGGTGAAGCCGGCGTAGAAGCCGATGCCGAGGCCGAAGATCAGCGCCCAGACGGCGAACCAGCGCATCCCGCGCAGGCGCTGCCGCAGCGTTTCGGTCTCGTCCATCGGTCCCCTCACATCGGCTCAGCCGCCATCGCGGCCAGATCCTCGTCATCGGCGGTCTGCATCGCCCACAGCCGGGCATACAGGCCGCCGCTCGCGATCAGCTCCGCATGGCTGCCGACCTCGGCCACGCGGCCATGGTCCAGCACGTAGATCAGATCGGCGTTGCGCACGGTCGACAGGCGGTGCGCGATCATCAGCGTGGTGCGCCCGGCCATCAGCTGGGTTAGCGCCGCCTGCACCTGCCGCTCGCTCTCGGTGTCGAGCGCCGAAGTCGCCTCGTCCAGCAGCAGGATCGGCGCGTTCTTCAGCATCGCGCGGGCGATCGACAGGCGCTGGCGCTGCCCGCCCGACAGCTTCACCCCCTGCTCTCCGACCATGGTGTCGTAGCCTTTGGGCAGGCGCTGGATGAAGTCGTGCGCCGCCGCCGCCTTGGCCGCGGCCTCGACCTCCTCCTGGGTCGCCGAGGGGCGGGAATAGGCGATGTTGGCGCGGACCGTGTCGTCGAACAGGGTCACTTCCTGGCTGACCAGCGCCATGTGGTCGCGCAGCGAATGCAGGGTCAGGCTGCGGACATCGTGGCCGTCGATCGCGACCGTGCCCTGGGTCGCGTCGTAGAAGCGCGGGATCAGGTTCAGGATGGTCGACTTGCCGGCGCCGGACGGTCCGACCAGCGCCGCCGTCCTGCCGGCCGGCACCTCGATCGTGACGCCGCGCAGCGCCGGGATCTTCGGGCTGTAGGCGAAATGCACATCGGCCAGGGTGATGCGGCCCTGGCACCGGGTCAGCGCCATCGCGTCCGGCGCGTCGCGGATCGTCGGCACCGCGTCGATCGTCTCGAACACCCGCTCGGCCGCGGCGAAGCCGGAGGACAGGGTGTTGTGCAGGTTCGCCAGGCGCTTCAGCGGCTCGTACACCATCAGCAGGGCGGCGATGAAGGCGAAGAAGGAGCCGGTGGTGCGCGATCCGGTGATGACCTCGTTGCCGCCGTAGAGGATGACGATGACGATGGCCACGCCCGACAGGATCTCCAGGATCGGGTTGGTGGCCGAGCTGACCCGCATCGCCTTCTGCCGCAGCCGCGACACCTCGTTGATGATCTTGGCGGCGCGGCCGGTCTCGCGTTCCTCGGCGTTGTAGGCCTTGACGTGGCGGATGCCCTGGAAGACCTGGCCGAGATGGTTGTTCAGCGAGCCGTACTGGGTGAAGGTCTTGCCGGTGATCTTGCGGATGCGCTTGCCGATCTGCAGCACCGGGATCACGGTCAGCGGGAAGATCACGAAGGTGACCGCGGCCAGCTCGACATCGGTGTAGAACATCACCACGATCAGCGCGACCAGCGACAGCAGGTCGCGGCCGAAGCCGGTTATGCCGGTGGCCACCGCGCCGTACATCGACTGCACGTCGTTGGTGAAATGGCTGACCATCCGGCCCGAGGTGGTCTCGTGGAACGTGGCCAGGTCGGCCCGCACCCGGTTGCGGAACATCCGCACCTGCAGCTCGGCGATGATCAGCCGGCCGACATTGTTCAGGATCACGCCCTGAAAGTAGCCGGCGACGCCCTTGACCACGAAGATCACCATCACCGCAGTGGCCAGCGGCCACAGCAGGGCGGCGTTCCTGTCCGTGAAGATGCCGTCGATGACCGGCTTCATCACATAGGCCGAGGCGGCGGTGGAGGCCGCGGTCAGCGCCATGCAGA
Source organism: Inquilinus sp. Marseille-Q2685 (assembly GCF_916619195.1). NCBI lineage: Bacteria > Pseudomonadati > Pseudomonadota > Alphaproteobacteria > Rhodospirillales > Rhodospirillaceae > Inquilinus > Inquilinus sp. Marseille-Q2685. The sequence continues at coordinate 324,073 of NZ_CAKAKL010000004.1, read as the reverse complement.
ACAGCGCCAGCGCCACCTTCGGCCAATGCGGCCGGATATAGTTGCGCAGCAGCCGTTGGGCGATCTCGCGGTCGCTCATCCGCCGCGGCTGCGGCTTCTTGTCCTTGTGCTTGGCCAAGGTTTTCCGGATCCAGTATCGGGCGCGCTGTTTAAACCACGGCCCCGGCTCCGCTTCAACCTTGCGGCCGGTTCCGCTGATCGGCACCATCATGCGATAAGGCCGCGCTGCGGCCCGAGAAAGACCTTGGGGAGACCGATATGACGGAGGCGCTTGCCTCGGAACGCCCGAATGCCTGGGCCAAGCTGTACCCGCCCAAGATCGACTGGAGCCGGCCGATCGAGCCGCGGCCGCTCTACGCCATCCTCGACGACGCGGTGGCGAAGTTCGCCGACCGTCCCTGCGCCACCTTCATGGACAAGACCCTCAGCTACGGCCGGATCGGCGACCTGGTCGCCCGCGCCGCCAAGGGGTTCCAGTCGGCCGGGATCGGCAAGGGCACCCGGGTGGGCCTGTTCCTGCCGAACTGTCCCTATTACGTGATCTGCTACTTCGCGCTGCTGAAATGCGGCGCGGTGGTGGTCAACTTCAACCCGCTCTATGCCGAGCGCGAGCTGATCACCAAGATCGACGACAGCGGCACCGAGCTGATGGTGACGCTGGACCTGGCGCAGCTGCACGGCAAGCTGCTGCCGCTGATCGGCCGCACCGCGCTGAAGCGGATCCTGGTCTGCCCGATGGCGGGCGTGCTGCCCTTCCCGAAGAACCTGCTGTTCCCGATCGTCAAGCGGCGGGAGGTGGCCAAGGTGCCGAAGGACGAGCGGCACCTGCGCTGGGCCGATCTGGTGCGCAACGACGGGCGCTTCGCCCCGGTGCCGATCGCGCCGGAGGAGGACTTGGCGGTGCTGCAATACACCGGCGGCACCACCGGCACGCCCAAGGGGGCGATGCTGACCCACGCCAACCTCTACGCCAATGCGGTGCAGGCCGGCTGCTGGTTCGAGGGCATGGTGCCGGGCCAGGACCGGATGCTGGCGGTGCTGCCCTTCTTCCACGTCTTCGCCATGACCGTGGCGATGAACCTGGCGATCTGGGCGGGGGCGGAGATCATCATGCTGCCGCGCTTCGAGCTCGAGACCGTCATGAAGACGATCCACGACAAGAAGCCGACGCTGTTCCCGGCGGTGCCGACCATCTACACCGCGATCGCCAACTTCCCCGAGCGCGCGAAATACGACCTGTCCTCGCTGAAGCGCTGCATCTCCGGCGGGGCGCCGCTGCCGGTCGAGGTCAAGCACGCCTTCGAGGCGGCGACCGGCTGCAAGCTGGTCGAGGGCTACGGCCTGTCCGAGGCCTCGCCGATCGCGACCTGCAACCCGCTGTTCGGCGTCAACAAGACCGGCTCGATCGGCATCCCGCTGCCGCAGACGGTCGTCGAGATCGTGTCGCTGGACGACCGCACGACGGTGGTGCCGACCGGCGAGCGCGGCGAGGTCTGCATCCGCGGGCCGCAGGTGATGAAGGGCTACTGGAACCGGCCGGAGGACACGGCGGAGGTGCTGCGCAACGGCCGCCTGCACACCGGCGACGTCGGCACCATGGACGAGGACGGCTACACCTTCATCGTCGACCGGATCAAGGACATGATCCTGTGCTCCGGCTTCAACGTCTATCCGCGCAATGTCGAGGAGGCGATCTACCTGCACCCGGCGGTCGAGGAATGCATCGTCGCCGGCCTGCCGGACCCGTATCGCGGCCAGACGGTCAAGGCCTACATCAAGCTGCGCGCCGGGCAGAGCCTGACCGCCGAGGGATTGACCGAATTCCTCAAGGACAAGCTGTCGCCGATCGAGATGCCGAAGCAGATCGAGTTCCGCGACGCGCCGCTGCCCAAGACCCTGATCGGCAAGCTGTCGCGCAAGGCGGTGCTGGAGGAGGAGGCGGCGAAGGCGGCCGCGACCCCGCAGGAGGCGCGCACCGGCACCTGAGCGCTTCTGATTGACCCGGGTTTCCGGCTGCGGTACTTTACGTTTACGTAAACGGCATGCAGCAACGCGGTCGGAGGCTCGGGCGCCATGGAGGCGGACACCAGGGAGAAGGCGGAGGTCGAGACGCGCAGCTATTCGATCGGCGATCTCGCCGCGGCGTTCGACATCACCCCGCGCAGCATCCGGTTCTATGAGGATGAGGGCCTGCTGTCGCCCGAGCGAGCCGGGCTGACCCGCATCTACAGCCATCGCGACCGGGCCCGCCTGGCCCTGATCTGCCGCGGCAAGCGGCTCGGCTTCTCCCTGGCCGAGATCAAGGAGTTCCTCGACCTCTACGACCGCGATCACGGCCAGGTCGGGCAGATGTCCTATTTCCTCGGCCGCGCCCGGGCGCGCCGCGCCGCCCTCGAGGCCCAGCTGGTCGACGTGCAGCAGACGATCGCTGATCTGAAGGGCATCGAGGACGAGATCGTCGCTTTCCTGAAGCGGGAAGGCGCGCTGCCGGAAGGCTGAGCCGCCACCCAATCCGCGGGCACGGCCCGCGACAAGAAAATCTGAGGAGCCTGAGACCACCATGGACAAGAGCGTCGTCATCGCCGGGTTCAAGCGGTCGCCGCATCACTTCGCCAACAAGGGCGATCTGCGCCGGGTGCGGCCCGACGATCTGGTTGCCGCCGTCGTCAAGGCGCTGGTGGCCGAGACCAAGGTCGATCCGGAGGCGATCGAGGACCTGATCCTCGGCTGCGCCTTCCCGGAGGGCGAGCAGGGCTTCAACATGGCCCGCATGATCGTGTTCCTGGCCGGGCTGCCGCAATCGGTCGGCGGCGTCACCGTCAACCGCTACTGCGGCTCGTCGATGCAGGCGATCCACCAGGCGGCCGGCGCGATCCAGCTGGGCGCGGGCGAGGCCTTCCTGTGCGCCGGGGTCGAGAGCATGACCCGGGTGCCGATGATGGGCTTCAACCCGGCGCCGAACCCGAAGCTGGCGGCCGAGATGCCGCAGGCCTATTTCAACATGGGCGTCACCGCCGAGAACCTGGCGGTGAAGTACCAGATCACCCGCGAGAGCCAGCAGGACTTCGCCATCCGCTCGCAGCAGCGTGCCGCGAGGGCCTGGGCCGAGAACCGCTTCGCCGCCGAGATCGTGCCGATCGCCACGAAGGACGGCACGGTCGAGCGCGACGGCACCATCCGCCCCGACACCAGCCAGGAAGGCCTGTCCGGCCTGAAGCCGGCCTTCGACCAGAACGGCACGGTGACCGCCGGCACCTCCAGCCCGCTGACCGACGGCGCCTCGGCGACGCTGGTCACCAGCGAGGCCTTCGCCAAGGCTGCGGGCCTGCCGATCCTGGCGCGGATCCGCTCGATCGCGGTGTCGGGCTGCGCGCCGGAGATCATGGGCATCGGCCCGGTCGGCGCCACCCGCAAGGCGCTGAAGCGCGCCGGGCTGTCGCTCCAGGATATCGACGTGGTCGAGCTGAACGAGGCCTTCGCCGCCCAGGCGCTGGCGGTCGGCCGCGACCTCGAGCTGGACTGGGACAAGACCAACATCGACGGCGGCGCCATCGCGCTCGGCCACCCGCTCGGCGCCTCGGGCGCCCGGATCACCGGCAAGGCCGCGTCGATCCTGAAGCGCGAGGGCAAGGCGCTGGCGCTGGCCACCATGTGCATCGGCGGCGGCCAGGGCATCGCCACGGTGCTCGAGGCCGCCTGACCCAACCCGACACGACGTCAGCGCCGCCCCTCATCCGCAACCGGGTGAGGGGCAGGCTGCGACCTCAGGGAGCTGAACCATGGACATCAAGCAAGTCGCGGTGATCGGCGCCGGCGTGATGGGCAGCGGCATCGCGGCGCATTTCGCCAATGCCGGCGTGCCGGTGCTGCTGCTCGATATCGTGCCCAAGGACGCCACCAACCGGAACGTCGTCGCCGAGGGAGCGCTGGCGCGCATGGCCAAGGCCGACCCGGCGCCCTTCATGTCGAAGGCGGCGGCGAAGCTGGTCACCCCCGGCAACACCGAGGACGACCTGGACAAGCTGGCCGGCTGCGACTGGATCGTCGAGGCGGTGCTGGAGGACCCGGCGGTCAAGCGGGACCTCTATGCCCGGATCGAGCAGGTGATGAAGCCCGGCGCAGCCGTCTCCTCCAACACCTCGACCATCCCGCTGGCGATCCTGACCGAGGGCCGGTCCGATTCGTTCCGGCGCGGCTTCCTGATCACCCATTTCTTCAACCCGCCGCGCTACATGCGCCTGCTGGAGCTGGTGACCGGGCCGGAGACCGACCCGGGCCTCGTCGCCGGCATCCGCGGCTTCGCCGATCTCCGCCTCGGCAAGGGCGTCGTCGATTGCAAGGACACCCCCGGCTTCATCGCCAACCGGATCGGCACCTACTGGATCCAGGCGGCGGTCAACGGCGCCTTCGACCTTTGCCTGACGGTGGAGGAGGCGGATGCGGTCGTCGGCCGGCCGATGGGCGTGCCGAAGACCGGCGTGTTCGGGCTGATCGACCTGGTCGGGCTCGACCTGATGCCGCACATCGCCAAGAGCCTGCTGGCGACCCTGCCCGAGGATGACGGCTATCGCGAGATCTACCGTTCGGAGCCGCTGGTCGAGAAGCTGATCGCCGAGGGCTACACCGGCCGCAAGGGCAAGGGCGGCTTCTACCGCCTCAGCAAGGGGGTCGACGGCAGCCGGGTGAAGGAGAGCATCGACCTCAGGACCGGTGCCTGGGCAAGGTCCGACAAGCCGAAGCTCGACAGCGTCGAGGCCGCGCGCCAGGGCGGGCTGAAGGCGCTGGTCGGCTTCGACGACAAGACCGGGCAATACGCCGCCCGGGTGCTGGGCCAGACCCTGTCCTACGCCGCCGGGCTGGTGCCGCAGATCGCCGACACGGTGGTCGCGGTCGATGAAGCCATGCGCCTCGGCTACAACTGGAGCTTCGGCCCGTTCGAGCTGATCGACCAGGTCGGTGCCGACTGGCTGATCGGCTGGCTGGAAAGCCAGGGCAAGCCGGTGCCGGCGCTGCTCAAATCCGCGCAGGGCCGCAGCTTCTACCGGGTCCAGGACGGCAGGCTGCAGTACCTGACCACCGGCGGCGACTACGCCGAGGTGAAGCGGCCGGACGGCGTGCTGCTGCTGGCCGACGTCAAGCGCACGGCCAAGCCGATCGCGAAGAACGGCTCGGCGGCGCTGTGGGACATCGGCGACGGCGTCACCTGCTTCGAGTTCATCTCGAAGATGAACAGCCTCGACGACCAGACCATGGCGCTGCTGGGCGAGGCGATCCGCATCACCGCCTCCAGGTACAAGGCGATGGTGATCTATAACGAGGGCACCAACTTCTCGGTCGGCGCCAATCTGGGCCTCGCCTTGTTCGGCATCAACATCGCGCTGTGGCCGCAGATCGAGGCGCTGGTGAAGGGCGGCCAGGACGCCTACAAGGCGCTGAAATTCGCGCCGTTCCCGACCGTGGCCGCGCCCTCCGGCCTGGCGCTGGGCGGCGGCTGCGAGATCCTGCTGCACGCCGCCGCGATCCAGGCCCATGCCGAGACCTATTGCGGCCTGGTCGAGGTTGGCGTCGGCCTGATCCCCGGCTGGGGCGGCTGCAAGGAGATGCTGCTGCGTGCCTATGGCCAGCCGAAGCGCCCCGGTGGGCCGATGCCGCCGCTGGGCCAGGTGTTCGAGACCATCGGCACGGCCAAGGTGGCGAAGTCGGCCTTCGAGGCGAAGGAGCTGCTGTATCTCCGCCCGGCCGACGGCGTCACCATGAACCGCGACCGCCTCCTGGCCGATGCCAAGGCGCGCGCGCTGGCGCTGGCCGAAGGCTACCAGCCGCCGAAGCCGGCGGAGGAGATCCGCCTGCCAGGCCCGACCGCCAAGACCGCCTTCGCCCTGGCGGTGGCCGATCTGGCCCGCACCGGCAAGGCGACGCCCTATGACGTCGTCGTCTCCGACCGCTTGGCCAACGTCCTGTCCGGCGGCGACACCGACATCACCGAAAAGCTGACCGAGGACGATGTGCTGGCGCTGGAGCGCGAGGCGTTCACCGAGCTGGTCCGGGCCCCCGGCACCATCGCCCGGGTCGAGCACATGCTGGCCACCGGCAAGCCGCTGCGGAACTGAGAGGATCTGACGATGCCCAGCTACAAGGTTCCGCTCGACGACATCCGCTTCGTGCTGCACGAGCTGCTCGACGCCGGCCAGCTGGCCAAGCTGCCCGGCTATGAGGAGGCGACGCCCGACACGGTCGACGCGATCCTGGAGGAGGCGGCGCGCCTGGCCGAGAACGAGCTGGCCCCCTTGAACCAGCCCGGCGACGAGGAGGGCTGCCGCTTCGAGAACGGCGTGGTCTACACGCCCAAGGGCTTTAAGGAAGCGTACCGCACCTTCGCCGAGGGCGGCTGGACCGGCCTGTCGGCCGACCCGGCCTTCGGCGGCCAGGGCATGCCCAAGGCGGTCAACGTCGTGATCGAGGAGGTGCTGTCCTCCGCCAACATGTCCTTCGGCATGTATCCCGGCCTGTCGCAGGGTGCCTACAACGCGCTGGAAGCCTATGGCGACGAGCGGCAGAAGTCGACCTACCTGCCGAAGCTGGCCGACGGCACCTGGTCCGGCACCATGTGCCTGACCGAGCCGCATTGCGGCACCGATCTCGGCCTGATCCGCACCAAGGCCGAGCCGGCGGCCGACGGCGCCTGGAGCCTGACCGGCACCAAGATCTTCATCTCGGCCGGCGAGCACGACCTGACCGAGAACATCATCCACCTGGTGCTGGCCCGCCTGCCCGACGCCCCGCCGGGCATCAAGGGCATCAGCCTGTTCGTGGTGCCGAAGTTCCTGCCGAAGGAGGAGAACGGCGCGGTCGTGGCGGGCGCCCGCAACGGCATCGCCTGCGGCTCGATCGAGCACAAGATGGGCATCAAGGCGTCGTCCACCTGCGTGATGAATCTCGACGGCGCCACCGGCTGGCTGGTCGGCGAGAAGCACAAGGGCATGCGGGCGATGTTCGTGATGATGAACACCGCGCGGCTCGGCGTCGCCATGCAGGGGCTGGGCATCGCCGAGGTCGCCTACCAGAATGCCGTGGCCTATGCCAGGGACCGGCTGCAGGGCCGCGCCCTGTCCGGCCCGAAGGCGCCGGACAAGCCGGCCGACCCGATCATCGTCCATCCGGACGTGCGCAAGAACCTGCTGACCGGCAAGGCCTTCGCCGAGGGCGCGCGGGCGCTGGGCTACCTGGTCGGCATCAACATCGACCTGTACACCAAGCACCCCGACCCGGCGGTGCGGCAGAACGCCAACGACTTCGTGTCGCTGATGACGCCGATCCTGAAGGCGTATTTCACCGATATGGGGCTGGAGGTCGCGGTGCGGTCCCAGCAGGTGCTGGGCGGCCACGGCTATATTCGCGAATGGGGCATGGAGCAGTTCGTCCGCGACGCCCGCATCGCCCAGATCTACGAGGGCGCCAACGGCATCCAGGCGCTGGACCTGGTCGGCCGCAAGATGCCGCAGGATATGGGCCGGCTGCTGCGCAGCTTCTTCCACCCGGTCGACGCTTTCATCCGCGAGGAGGCGGAGGATGCGGCGATGCTGGAGTTCGTCGGCCCGCTGGCCAAGGCCTTCGGCAAGCTGCAGCAGGCCACCGCCTGGATCGCGCAGAAGGGGCTGAAGGACCCGGAGGAGGCGGGCGCCGCCTCGTCCGACTACCTCAAGCTGTTCGCGCTGGTGGCGCTGGGCTGGATGTGGGCGCGGATGGCCAAGGTGGCGCTGCAGAAGGCACCCGGGGCCGGCGACCGGGCCGGCTTCTACGACGCCAAGCTGAAGACGGCGCGCTTCTTCGTCCAGCGCATGCTGCCGGAGACCGGATCGCTGTTCATCCAGATCATGGCCGGCAAGGCGCCCCTGATGGCGCTGGAGGCAGAAGCGTTCTGATTTCATCGGGGCGTGGCTCCCGGCCGCCCCCTCACCCGAAATCGCTGCGCGATTCGACCTCTCCCCAAGGAGAGGTGAAGGGCGCTGGCCGCGTTTTTCCCTCTCCCTCGGGGAGAGGGAGGGGCCCGTCGCGTTGGCGACGGGAGGGTGAGGGGGCGTCCGCGCCGACGCAGGAAGGGCACGGCCCATGAACCTCTATCTCCGCCTCATCCGGGTCGTGGCCGCGGCGCTGCTCGGCCGCAGGCTGACCCTGTTCGACGACAGCGTGGTCCGGTTCCGGGTCTGGCCGAACGACCTCGATTTCAACCTGCACATGAACAACGGCCGGTACCTGACGGTGATGGACCTCGGCCGCACCGACCTGATGCTGCGGGTCGGGCTGGTCGGGCTGCTGTGGCGGCGGCGCTGGGCGCCGGTGCTGGGCGGGGCGACCATCCGCTACCGCCGCTCGCTCGCCGCCTTCGCCGGCTATCGGCTGCGCACCCGGCTGCTCGGCTGGGACGAGAAGTGGCTGTATCTCGATCAGGCCTTCGAGGACGCGGGCGGCGCCGTCGCCGCTCACGCCGTGGTCAAGGCCGTGTTCCGCCGCCGCGGCGGCACGGTGCCGACGGCGGAGATCGCCGCCGCCTTCGGCTGGCAGGGCCCGTCGCCCGCGCTGCCGGCCTATGTCCAGGCGCTGCGCGACGGTGAGGACGCCATGCGCGAAGGCCTGCGGGACGGGGCGCGCGCCGCCTGATTCTCGCCTTGTTCCTGCCGCGAGGCCGGGCCAGTCTGGCGCCCGACGCCGACGGGGAGGGGACGGATGAGGATCCTGGCAGGCCTGGTCGTCGCCGCATCGCTCGCGGCTCTCACCCCGTCGCCGGCCGCCGGCTCGCCGGATCCGAAGGCGCTGGCCGAGGCGATCACCACGCTTTACGTGCCGCTCGGCCTCACCCGTGCCGTGGTCGCCGCCTGCGACCGCACCGACGCTCCCGCCGCCGCGGCCCATGCGGCGGCGCTGCAGGCCTGGCGCCAGGCGAACGACGCCGACCGGCTGGAGCGGCTGCTGGAACGGACCCTGGCGCAGAGGGACGGCTTCGCGGATGCCCGAGCGAAGCTCGAGGCCGCCCTCCAGTCCCAGGCCGATTCGATGGTGCAGAAGACGCCGCTGCTCTGCAATGCCCTGCCGGCTCTGTTCGGCGGCGACACCTTCGCCCTGGTCGCCAAGGCCGGGCGCCATCGCGGCGTGCTGGAGGCCTTCGTCGGCCCGGCGCCACGGCCGAAGACGCTGTATTCGGTGGGCCAGCTCTCGGGCTTGGCGGCCGAGGCCCGGCGCCAGGCGCCGGGCGACGAGGACGAGAAGACCGACTGGGCCTCGGACCTCCTGGGCCGGCTGGGGCTGATCGCCGTCTCCGGCCGGGCCGTCGACGACGACCGGCTGCAGCAATGGACGGTCGACCAGCAGTCGCTGTGGACCGCATCCTGCGACTTCGACGACGAGGTGGAGGAGAAGCTCTTCGCCCGGGAGGAGGGCCGCGACGTCGTCGTCGCCGGCCGGATCGGCCGGGTCTACGACTTCAAGGTCGTCACCCTGGAAGGCTGCCGGCTGCTCGACGGGCCTGAAGGCATCGCCAGGGCGGACATCCCGGAGGAGCCGGGGCTGACGGCGAAGCCGAAGACGCTGTTCTCGATCGCGCAGCTCTCGGTCGTGGCGCAGGAGCTGTTCCGGCGTGCTCCCGGCCGGAAGGACGACGACAAGGTCGATGCCGTCACGACGGCGATGCAGACGCTCGGCCCGATCGCCCTCGGCGGCCGGTCGGATGGCGACGACCGGCTGCGGCAATGGCTGCCGGAGCGGCGTTCGATCTGGACCGCCAGCTGCGATTTCGCCGACGACGCCGAGAAGAAGCGCTTCGAGCGGACGGAGGGCAGGGACGTCACCGTCATCGGCCGGATCAGCCGGGTCTATGACTTCGAGGTGATCAGCCTGTCCGACTGCCGGCTGCTGGACGACCCGTCGCGGCTCGCCCGCTCCGACCTGCCGGAGGCCGGCGGGCTGGAATACCGGCCGCCGGACGCGGCGGAGGTGAATGCGGGCCCGGACAAGGGCCTGCCGGCCGACCGGATCGAGGCGATGCTGTTCCGCGAGCAGTTCCAGGTCGGCATGAATCCGGGCGGCGGCACCTACACCGACCGCAACGAGGAGACCTTCCTGCTGCTGAAGGACGGCACCGCCTATCGCTACGCCTTCGACTATCCGCCGACCGATCTCGACGTCGACCAGGTCCGCCGCCGGGCGCCGCAGGATTGGTCGCGCTGGGAACGGCCGGACCAGAAATACGTGATGACCGCGGCGGCGGGGGAACGGGCGGACCTGCCCAGCTTCACCGTGCTGAAGCCGTTCCCGCCCGATGCCCGGCTGGACCGCAGCTACTACTATCTGAATGTGTCGCAGGGCGGCGTCACCACGCGCATCGACCTGGTCTTCCGGCCCGACGGCACCTTCGAACGGCACCAGGGCGGCAGCTTCTTCATGCAGAGCATGGTGGGCACGGGGCCCGATGGCGGCTCGGTCGGCGTCTACAGCGGCGGGATGGGCGCCGTCATGACCGAGAACGGCTTCTCGGTCGGCGGGGCGCTGAAGTCGCGGGATTCGGCCGGCCGTTACCGGCTCGACGGCTACACGCTGCAGCTGACGGCCGATGATGGCACGGTCACCCGGCTGCGCATCGGCGTCCCGGGCGATGACGTCGTGGCTCCGGAGACGCTCAACATCGGTGGGACGAGCTACTGGAATACGGCGAAGGAGAAGTAGGCCGCGCCGTTACGACGCGTGCTCCTTCTTCCACTTCTGGACCTTGCGCAGGATCATGTTCCGGCGCAGCGCCGAGATGTGGTCGACGAACAGCACGCCGTTGAGATGGTCGATCTCGTGCTGCACGCAGGTGGCCAGGAGGCCGGTCGCGTGCATCTCCTGCTGCGCCCCGGTCTCGTCCAGGTAGCGGACCTTCACCTCGGCCGGGCGCACCACCTCGGCCCATTGCTCGGGCAGCGACAGGCAGCCTTCCTCGGCGGTCTGCAGCTCCTCCGACGCCCAGGTGATCTCCGGATTGATCAGGCGCAGCGGCGCCGGCGGCTCGCCCTTGCCGGCCACGTCGATGACGATGATCCGCTCCAGGATGCCGATCTGGGGCGCGGCGAGGCCGATGCCCGGCGCTGCATACATCGTCTCCAGCATGTCGTCGGTCAGCTTGCGGACGCGGTCGTCCACCGCGGCGACCGGCTTCGCCTTGGTCTTGAGACGGGGATCGGGGACGATCAGGATCGGGAGCTTGGCCATCGTGCGGTCCAGATAGGCGTGGGCCCGGCGAGGGTCAAGCTTCGCCATCCGCAGAGCTGTTGTGATAGGGTGCGCCCCGCGCCGCCGGGGCGCAGGACGACAGACAGGACGAGAGCCGTGACCGCGATAGCCAAGCCCGAGACATCGCTGCTCGCCGACATGGCGCCGGAGGAGCAGGAGCGGCTGCGGTCGATCGCCGAGGACGTCCGCAGCGGGGCCAATTGGGTGGTGCGCAAGCGCAAGCTGCTCGACACGCTGCTGGCGATCGAGGCGGCGATCGGCGGCACGCCGAACGAGGCGCTGATCGGCGACGACAGCGACTTTGCCGCGCTGCGCGACGAGATCCGCAAGATGGAGGAGGCGGCCCAGGCCGCCCAGGCCGCCGCCGGCGAGACGCCGGACGAGCCGCTGGACGAGGAGGAACTGGCCGCCGCGGCCAACGAGATCGCCTTCCTCACCGGCCTGCCGACCTATGTCGGCGCGGTGCTGGAGATGCTGGACGAGCGCGAGGTCACGACGGTCGAGCAGGCCGCCTTCTACCACCTCTCCGCCCATCCGGAGCATCAGCGCGCCGCCGATGCCTGGTTCGATGAGGACATCCGCAACGACAAGGCGTTCCGCAAGTTCCTGCGGGCCAACCGCGACTATTCCGACCTGCTCGACCGGTTCGAGGAGATGCTGGACGTGGTCGAGGAAGGGCCGGAGGACGAGGAGTTCGACGACTCCCCGGCCACCCGGCACTGACGCGAGCGGATCTGCGCACCCAAGATGAAGCCCGGAAACGCCATCTTCTCCGGCCTCGGCACCACCGTGTTCGAGGTCATGTCCCGGCTGGCGCGGCAGCACGGCGCCGTCAATCTCGGCCAGGGCTTCCCGGACGGGAAGGGGCCGGAGGACGTGCTGCGGGTCGCGGCATCCGCCGTGACCGACGGCTGGAACCAGTACCCGCCGATGCTGGGCCTGCCGGAGCTGCGCCAGGCCGTGGCGGCGCATGAGAAGCGCTTCTACGGGCTCGAGGTCGACCCCGACAGCGAGGTCGTGGTCACCTCCGGCGCCACCGAGGCACTGGCGGGGGCCTTGTTCGCGCTGATCGAGCCGGGCGACGAAGTGGTGCTGTTCGAGCCGCTCTACGATGCCTATCTGCCGCTGGTCCGCCGGGCCGGGGGCGTGCCGAAATTCGTGCATCTGACTCCGCCCGACTGGTCCTTCGACCGGGCGGCCCTGGCCTGCGCCTTCTCGCCCAGGACCAAGGCGGTGCTGTTCAACAACCCGCTGAACCCGGCGGCCAAGGTGTTCGGCGCGGCCGAGCTCGACCTCCTCGCCGAGTTCGTCGAGGGCTCCGACGCCTATGTCATCTGCGACGAGGTCTATGAGCACCTGGTGTTCGACGGGCGGCGGCATCAGCCGCTGATCGCCCGGCCCGGCATGCGCAAGCGCTGCCTGAAGATCGGCTCGGCCGGCAAGACCTTCTCCCTGACCGGCTGGAAGGTCGGCTACGTCACCGCGGCGCCGGCGCTGGCGGCTCTGCTGGGCAAGGCGCACCAGTTCCTGACCTTCACCACGCCGCCGAACCTGCAGGCCGCCGTGGCCTACGGCCTGGCCAAGGGCGACGACTACTATGGGGGCTTCGTCGCCGAACTGCAGGGCAAGCGCGACCGCTTCGCCGCCGGGCTCGCGCGGCTCGGGCTGGTGGCGCTGCCCTGCGACGGCACCTATTTCGTCAATCTGGACATCGGTTCGACCGGCTTCAACGGCGACGACCAGGCCTTCTGCCGGCACCTGATCGAGGAGGTCGGCGTCGCCGCCATCCCGGTCTCGGCCTTCTACGCCGAGTCCCCGCTCTCGACCGTCGCCCGCTTCTGCTTCGCCAAGCAGGATTCGGTGCTGGACGAGGCATTGGCGCGGCTGGCGAAACGGTTCGGCTGAACGCGCCGAAACGGTTCTGGACAGCCGGGCAGGGGAATGTCTTCCTCGCGGAAGCGATGCTGCGAAGGGAGGCTGCCCTGCTCGGTTCGATCCGCAACCATCTGCGGCACCACACCCGCTTCTATGCCGGCGTGCTGCTGGGCGTGGCGCTGTGGTTCGCCCTGGGCGGCAGCGCCGGCGGGCCGATCGCCGTCGTCGTCGCCGGCGACGCCTTCTTCGGCCTGTATCTCGCCTGGACCGCCGTCCTGGCCGCACGGGCGACGCCCGACACCATCCGGCGCCGCGCCGACATCGACGACGAGGGCCTGCCGTTGATCGTGCTGATCACGCTGATCGCGGCCGGCCTCGGCATCGCCTCGATCTTCAGCCTGATGAACCAGGCGGAGGCGCCGGCGGCGCTGCATCTGGTCCTGGCGATCGCCGGCGTGGCGCTGGGCTGGGCCACGCTGCACACCGTCTTCGCCTTCCGCTACGCCCATCTCTACTACGGCAGGGCGGGCGTCGAGCGCGGCAGGCGCCGGGACGCGCGCGGGCTGGAGTTCCCCGGCGACGAGGAGCCGGGGGTGTGGGACTTCCTCTACTACGCCTTCATCGTCGGCATGACGGCCCAGGTCTCGGACGTCCAGGTGACGGATTCCTATATGCGCCGGCTGACCCTCGGCCACGGCGTGCTGTCCTTCGTCTTCAACACCGTGATCCTGGCGCTGGCGGTCAATATCGCGGCTGGCCTGGCCCATTGACGAGCCGCCCTTGACAGAGCGGCCCATTCGCCCGACCTTTATCGCAGGTGCAACAAACGAAAGGAGGTGATCCGATGTCTAGCGCTCCGGTGACCATGATCTCCGCGGCGGCCCTGATGGGACGTGCGTCGGATCGGGCGACGTCGGCAACCTCCGGTCTGCCGGCCTGACACCGACCGTTTCGTCGCGGTGATCCGCGAGCGCCGGCACTCAAGACCGGCGCCTCACCGAACGTTGAACTCGAACCGCCGCCCTCTCGGGCGGCGGTTTTGCGTTCGGCCGGGACGTTCCGCAAGCGGACCGAGCCCCAGCATTGTGCAATGCACCCATGCGATGGGTCTACGGCATTGACTTTCGCCGTCCCCACCGCCACTTCTACGGTCGAATTCAATCACCATCCCGGCATGGTTTCGCCGCTGCCCGCGACATAGCGATCCGCAGCGCAGGACGGCGCGTCGCGCGTCCGGAAGGCAGCCATGTGGGTCCGGAGGGGATCCGCCGGGACCGGCTTCAGCAAGGGAGAATAATACATGCAGAACGACAAGCCTCTCGCCGGCAAGACGATCGCCATCCTCGTGTCGAACGGGTTCGAGGAAGTCCAGATGACCGAGCCGCAGCGGGCCCTGCTCGCCGCCGGCGCCACCCTGAAGATCGTCTCGACCGAGCAGGGGCTGGTCAATGGCTGGCACGAGAAGGCGTGGGGCCACTACTTCGCCGTCGACGTGCCGCTGTCGAACGCGCTGGCCGCGGATTTCGACGCCGTCCTGATCCCGGGCGGTGAGCGCGGCGTGGCCAAGCTGGCCGCCAACCCGCACACCAAGCGCATCCTCCGCGGCTTCGCCGATGCCGGCAAGCCGATCGCCGCCCTGGGCGGCGCGCCGCAGCTGCTGGCGCTGTCCGAGCGGATCCAGGGCCGCACCGTGGTCGCCAGCGACAGCGTCCGCGAGACGCTCGAGGCCGCCGGCGCCAAGCTGGTCGACGACACCGTGGTGGTCGACGGCAACCTGATCACCGCCCGCGACGACCTCGACATGGAGGCGTTCAAGGCCTCGATCGTCGAGCACTTCACGACCGTCGCCGCCTCGCTGGCCGCGGCCGCCTGATCCTTCGGGACCAGGACAAGGTTCGAAGGGCGCCGGTTTCCGGCGCCCTTTTTTCGTTCTCCTCCCCGGGCTGAATTCAAAGCACGAAGTCGGTGGCCGTCAGCGCCGCCACGGACACGCCGATCTCGAAATCGGCATGGCCGTCGCCATTGACGTCGCCGCTGACGATCCCGCCCGCGAAGCGCAACTCGCCGGCATGGCCGCTGAAGACGGCGCCGCCGATGAAGCTGAAGCCCTGGTTGCCGGACACGCCCGCGATCGCGTCGATATAGGAAAGGTTGATCTTGTCCTCCCCGGCGGTGAAGTCGGTGATCACGTCGCGATCGGCACCGACGGCGGACTCGGCCGGGGCCATGAAACGGAACGTATCCGTTCCCGCACCGCCGGTGAGGGTGTCCTTGCCGGCTCCGCCGTCCAGCATGTCCGCCCCCAAGCCGCCGCTAAGGACGTCGTTGCCGGCCAGCCCGGCGAGCTTGTTGTTGCCGTCGTTGCCCACCAGCCGGTTGGCCCCGGCATTGCCGATGGCGGTCAGCCCCCACAGCCCGTAGAACTGGATGTTCTCGATATTCTGGACCGTGCTGTCCAAGGTGGTCGAGTAGCAGGTCACGACCCAGTCGCTGCCTTCACCGGGCTGTTCGTTCACCACGTCGCAGCGGTTGTCGATGTAATAGACGTCGTCGCCGACGCCGCCCGTCGCGATGTCGGCGCCGCTGTTCCCGACGAGGGTGTCGTTCCCGTCGCCGCCGGTCAGGATGTCGCTTCCGGTGCCGCCGCGCAGGAGGTCGTTGCCCGTGCCGCCGTCGATCTGGTCGTTGCCGGCCCCGGCTTCGACGGTGTCGTTGTCGGCGCCGCCGTCGATCGTATCGGCGCCGTCGCCGCCCAGGATGATGTCCTTGCCGGCGTCGCCGAACAGCCGATCGTCGCCGAGGCTGCCGGAAATCGCGTCGTCGCCGGCATCGCCATGGGCCTCGTCGTTGCCCTCCCCGCCGTCGATCGAATCCTTGCCGTCGCCCCCATGGAGAGCGTCCTGGTCGAGGCCGCCGGCGAGCACGTCGTCACCGGCGCCGCCCAGGACCAGATCGTCGCCTTCATAGCCGCTCAGCAGATCGGTGCCGGCGCCGCCGTCCAGCGTGTCGCCGCCGGCATTCCCCACCAGGATGTCCAGCCCGTCGCCGCCGTAGATCTGGTCGGAGCCCAGGCCGCCATAGATGATGTCGTCGCCGGTGCTTCCATCCAGATAGTCACCGCCGTCGCCGCCATCGATGAGATCGTTGCCCTCCGCACCGATCAGGGTGTCGGCCTCGCCATCGCCGGACAGATGGTCGTCGCCGCTGCCGCCGTGCAGATAATCGGTGCCGCTGCCGCCTTTCACGGTGTCATTGCCGTCGCCGCCGAGAATGAAGTCGTTGCCGTCGTTGCCGGCCAAGGTGTCGTCGCCGTCGAGCCCTTCGACGTGATCGTCGCCTGCCAGGGCATCGATCGCATCCGGACCCGCGGTGCCGTAGATCACATCGTCATCGAGTGTCGGAATATCTGCCATTATGTCCTCGCCGAACAAATTGCGCTCTCTGCCGTGCCGCCCATCCAAGGGCTTCGGCCGTGCGGGTGGAGCAGAGACTTTGATGTCACGGGCGAGGGATAAATCCCTACATACCATTCTGTGTAAGCGGGCTCACTCAAAGCCCTGATCGGGCGGCATCCGATGGGACGAAAGTCTATAAAATTAAAAGTATGTTCTGGTGAATTGTCCGTCCGCTAAGCCGGACGGCCGATGGCAATGCCGAACGATGATCGGCCAAGCGGTTTGGCAGCCCGTTTGGCCGACGGGCGAAAGGCGCAGGCATCGCTCCGCGCTGGGGCGCTTCCAGGCCCCGGCGCGACGGGCATGGGTGGGGGTATCGAGGCGCGGCGCCTGCGGCGCGCTACGCCGCCTCCTCGCGCCGGGCCGGGGTCGGGGTGTCCCAGAAGTGGCAGGCGGCCTGGTGGCCGGGGCTGCCGACCTCGGTCAGCTGTGGCGCCACCTGGGCGCACAGGTCCTGCGCCTTCGGGCAGCGGGTGCGGAAATAGCAGCCGGAGGGCGGGTTCAGCGGGCTCGGCAGGTCGCCGGTCAGCACGATCCGCTTCTTGCTGCGCTCCGCATCCGGGTCGGGCAGCGGCACCGCCGAGATCAGCGCCTGGGTGTAGGGGTGGCGCGGGTTGTCGTAGATGTCGTCGCGGTCGGCGATCTCGGCCAGCTTGCCGAGATACAGCACCATGATCCGGTGGCTGATGTGCCGTACCACCGACAGGTCGTGGCTGATGAAGATCAGCGACAGGCCGAACTGGCGCTGCAGCCGCATCAGCAGGTTGACGATCTGGCTCTGGATCGAGACGTCCAGGGCCGAGACCGGCTCGTCACACACGATCAGCTTCGGGTTCAGGATCATCGCCCGGGCGATGCCGATGCGCTGCGCCTGGCCGCCGGAGAATTCGTGCGGATAGCGGTTAATCATCTCCGGCCGCAGGCCGACCAGGCCCATGATCTCCTCGACCTTGGCCCGGCGCTCCTTCCGGCTCAGCTTGCCCTCGAACACGTCGAGCGGCTCGCCGATGATCTCGCCCACCGTCATGCGCGGGTTCAGCGAGGCCAGCGGGTCCTGGAAGATGATCTGCAGATCCTGCCGCTTCTCGCGCATCGCATGGCTGTCGAGATTGGCGATGTTCTCGCCCATCCACACCACCTGGCCCGCGGTCGGCGGGATCAGCTGCAGCACGGCGCGGCCGAGGGTCGACTTGCCGCAGCCGGATTCGCCGACGATGCCGAGCGTCTCGCCGGCCTTGAGGTCGAAGCTGATGCCGTCGACCGCCTTCAGGCTGTCGCGGTGGCTGGACCAGAGATGCCGCTTCGGCATCGAGAAATGCACGCGCAGGTCGCGCACCGACAGGATCGTCTTGCCCTCGGCCGGGCGGTCGGTCGTCTGCAGGATATCGGTCATGGCGCGGGCCTCAATGACGGGTCCGGGCGGCGCGATCGGCGTCGATGACGGCGCGGTCGGCCTCGGTCAGGGGCAGCTGCGTCAGGTGGCAGGCCTTGGCCCGCCGCACATCGCTGGCCTCAGTGCCGCCGCAGGGGCGCAGTAGCGGCTCCTCCGCCACGCAGCGGGCATGGGCGTAGCGGCAGCGCGGCTGGAAGTTGCAGCCCGGCGGCAGGTTCTGCAGGTTCGGCGGCTGGCCGCCGATCGACGGCAGCTCGGCATGGCGGTCGGAGTTCAGCCGCGGCATGCTCTGCAGCAGCCCCCCGGTGTAGGGGTGCTGCGGGGTGTAGAAGATGTCCCGCACCGACCCGGTCTCGACCACGTTGCCGGCATACATCACCATCACCCGGTCGGCCAGGCCGGCGATGACGCCGAGATCGTGGGTGATCAGCACGATCGAGGTGTTGAACTCGCGCTTCAGGTCGCGCATCAGGTCCAGGATCTGAGCCTGGACGGTGACGTCCAGCGCGGTGGTCGGCTCGTCCGCGATCAGCAGGTCCGGCTGGCACAGAAGGGCCATGGCGATCATCACGCGCTGGCGCATGCCGCCCGAGAATTCGTGCGGATACATGCCGATGCGGCGCTTCGCCTCCGGGATGCGGACCAGGTCCAGCATCTCGACCGAGCGCTTCAGCGCCTGGGCCTGGGTCATGCCCTTGTGCTGCACCAGCACCTCGGTCATCTGCCGGGCGATCGGCAGATAGGGGTTCAGCGACGTCATCGGATCCTGGAAGATCATCGACATCTTCGAGCCGCGGAAGCGGTTCAGCTTCGCCGGGGGCAGGCCCAGGATCTCCTGCCCGCGATACTGGACGCTGCCGGTGGCGCGGCCGTTCGAGGCCAGCAGGCCCATCACCGACATGAACAGCTGGCTCTTGCCCGATCCGCTCTCGCCGACGACGCCGAGGGTTTCCCCGGCGGCGATGTCGAGCGAGATGCCGTTCACCGCGGCGACGACGCCGTCGCCGGTCTGGAAGCGGGTGACGAGATTGCGGATCGCCAGGATGGTCTCGGCCTGGGCGGGGGCGGAGGCCACGGTGCCGGCGCTCGGGGTGGGGGTGGTCACGAGAGTAGCGGTCATGGCTTCAGCGATCGCGCGGGTCGAGGGCGTCGCGCAGCCCGTCCCCGATGAAGTTGAGGCAGAACAGGGTGACGGCCAGGAAGACGGCCGGGAACACCAGCATCCACCAGGCGATGGTCATGCTGCGGGCGCCTTCCGAGATCAGCACGCCCCAGCTGGTCATCGGCTCCTGCACCCCGAGGCCGAGGAAGGACAGGAAGCTTTCCAGCAGGATCACCTGCGGCACGGTCAGCGACATGTAGACGATGACGGGGCCGAGCGTGTTCGGGATCACGTGCTTGCGGATGATGCCCCAGCTCGACACGCCGCAGGCATGCGCCGCCTCGATATATTCCTTGCGCTTGATCGACAGGGTCTGGCCCCGGACGATGCGCGCCATGTCCAGCCAGTTCACCGCGCCGATGGCGACGAAGATCAGGAAGATGTGCCGGCCGAAGAACACCATCAGCAGGATGACGAAGAACATGAACGGCAGCGAATACAGCACGTCGACGACGCGCATCATCATGCTGTCGACCCGCCCGCCCAGGAAGCCGGAGGTGGCGCCGTAGGCCACGCCGATCACCAGGCTGACCAGGGTGCCGACGATGCCGACCATCAGCGAAATCTGGCCGCCATAGAGGGTGCGGACCAGGAGGTCGCGGCCGTTGGCCTCGGTGCCGAAATAATGCGCGGCCGTGCCGTCGGCCGAGGCCGCGAAGGTCGGGGGCGCGGTGAAGGCGGTGTAGTCGACCTCGTCCAGGCCCCAGGGCAGCAGATAGGGCCCGACGATGCAGGCGATGGCGATGATCGCCAGCACCGCGGCGCTGGCGATGGCCGCCTTGTTGCCGCGCAGGCGCCGCCAGGCGTCCTGCCACAGGCTGCGGCCCTTGATCGGCTTGGCGGCGGGAAGGGTCCCGATGGTGGCGTCGGTCATCGGCGCGTCCTCAATCGTAGCGCACGCGCGGGTCGAGCGCGCCGTACAGCAGGTCGACCATGAGGTTGAACAGGATGATCAGCACGGCGAAGAAGATCACCGTGCCCATCACCAGGGTGTAGTCGCGGTTCAGCGAGGCCTGCACGAAATAGCGGCCGATGCCGGGGATGCCGAAGATCTGCTCGATCACGACCGAGCCGGTGATGATGCCGGCGGTGGCGGGGCCGAGATAGGAGACGACGGGCAGGAGGCCGGCCTTCAGCGTGTGACGGACGATGGTGATCCGCTCCGGCAGGCCCTTGGCCCGGGCGGTGCGGATGAAGTTCGAGCGCAGCACCTCGATCATGCTGGCCCGGGTCAGCCGCGCGATATAGGCGGTGGGCGGCAGCGACAGCGCCACGATCGGCAGGATGAAGGAGGTCCAGCCGCCGGCGATGCCGCCCGCGGGCAGGACCCTCCAGGTCACGGCGAAGATCAGGATCAGCAGCGGCGCGACGACGAAATTCGGGATGGTGATGCCGACCATGGCGATCGCCATGGTGCCGTAGTCGCCGGGGGAATTCTGCTTCAGGGCGGCGATGGTGCCGAACAGGATGCCGAAGAAGGTGGCGATCGCGATCGCGATCAGGCCGATCTGCAGCGAATAGGGAAAGCCCTGATAGATCAGGTCGTTGACCGAATAGTCCTTGTATTTGAACGACGGTCCGAAATCGCCCTGCAGGACGTTCGCCATGTAGCGGCCGAACTGCATGTAGAGCGGCTCGTCGAGATGATAGGCCTTCTCCAGGTTCCGCTTGATCTCGACCGGCAGCGGCCGGTCGTTGGCGAAGGGCCCGCCCGGCGCCAGCCGGATCATGAAGAACGCGATCGCGATGATCACGAGGATTGTCGGGATGGCGCCGAGGATGCGGCGCACGGCATAGGTCAGCATCGTTTCATATCCCTGCCCCCGCCCGAATGCCGGACATGTCGTGGGGGTGAAAAGGGCGATGCCCGCCCACCGGCGCGAACCGGAAGGCGGGCATCGTCACGGAACCGCTCTTACCGCTCGACGGACAGCCAGCGCGACAGGTGGTAGTCCTGCACGTTGTCCTGCCAGCCCTTCACCGCGGGCGAAACGGCATGCTTGGTGGTGTAGAAGTAGATCGGGATGATCGGCAGATCCTGGATCATCATCTTCTCGGCCTCGACCATCAGCTCGCCGCGCTTGGCGAGATCGGTCTCGAGGCCGGCCTTCTTCATCAGCTCGTCATACTTCGGATTGTCGTAACCCGAGGTGTTCTGCTCGCCGATATAGGCGGTCTCCAGCTCCAGGAAGTTGTTGGCGTCGTTGTAGTCGCCGATCCAGCCGTGGCGGGCGATGTCCGGGAACTGCTTCTTGTCGCGGGTCTCCTGGAAGGTGCCCCATTCCTGGTTCTGCAGCGTGACGTCGACGCCCAGCGTCTTCTTCCACATCGCGGCGATGGCGACCGCCACCTTCTTGTGGTTCTCGCTGGTGTTGTAGGTGATCTCCAGCTTCAGCGGCTTGTCCGGGCCGTAGCCGGCCTTGGCGAACAGCTCCTTGGCCTGCGCGTCGCGCTCGGCCTGGGTCATCTTCGCCACGTCGGGCTCGAAGCCCGGGTAGTTGTCGGTGCCTGGCGGCACGAAGCTGTAGGCGGGCAGCTGATCGGCCTGAGTCACGTGCTTGATCAGCGTGTCGCGGTCGATCGCCAGATACAGGGCGCGCCGCAGGTCG
This sequence comes from Inquilinus sp. Marseille-Q2685, assembly GCF_916619195.1. Taxonomy (NCBI): domain Bacteria; kingdom Pseudomonadati; phylum Pseudomonadota; class Alphaproteobacteria; order Rhodospirillales; family Rhodospirillaceae; genus Inquilinus; species Inquilinus sp. Marseille-Q2685. The sequence continues at coordinate 302,317 of NZ_CAKAKL010000004.1, read as the reverse complement.
GCGTTGCTCTTCCACGGCTCCTTGGTCATGTTGAAGGCGTAGAAGTAAGTGCCGAAATACGGCGTGATGTGGATCTGGTCCGGGATTTCCTTCTTCAGGGTCGGGATCTGCTGGCTCGGCAGCTCATAGGTCATGTCGAGCTCGCCGGCCTTGAAGCGCTGCAGCTCGGCGTCGATGTCCTCGGTCGGATAGAACATGACCGTGTCGATCTTGACGTTCGCCGCGTCCCAGTAATGCGGGTTCTTGACCACCTTGACGTAGCCCTGCGGCACCGCCTCGGCCAGCATGTAGGCGCCGTTCGAGACCATGTTGCCCGGCTTGACGAAGTCGTCGCCGAACTTCTCGTAATTGGCCTTGCTGATCGGGTGGGTCGAGTGGTGCAGCAGAGACGACAGGAAGTACGGGGTCGGCGCCACCAGCTTGACCTCGAGGGTATGGTCGTCGATCGCCTTGACGCCGAGATCCTCGAGCGTCTTGCCGTTCTGGCCCAGGCGGATGTCGCGGGCATTGACGACCTGGTCGAGGAAGTAGCCGTAGTCGCTGGCGGTCTTCGGGTCGATCAGCCGGCGCATCGAGAACACCCAGTCGTCGGCGGTCACCGGGGTGCCGTCCGACCATTTCGCGTTCTGGCGCAGCTTGAAGGTGTAGGTCAGGCCGTCGTCGGAGACGGTCCAGCTCTCGGCTTGGCCGGGAACCGGCTCGCCCTTGGCGTCGGCCATCAGAAGGCCCTCATAGAGGTCCATCTGGATGAAGGATTCAGGCACGCCCGAGGATTTATGGACGTCCAGCGTCTCCGGCTCGGAGCCGTTGCCGCGGTTGAGCACCATCTCGGCCAGGGCCGCGCTCGAAACGCCGCCCAGGAGGACGGCGGCCAGCAGCCCGCGCGCCAGGATCTTGGTGAAGCTGTGCATGTGTTCGCCCCTACTGTTTCCGGTTTCCCGGTCACTGGTTTGTTTGCAAGGCGCGCCCCAACGGGCGCGCTCTCGTCCGTCTCCCACCAGCGAGGAGTGATGGCGTGGACGGTATCGTTTCGACCGCATTTGAGCAATCGAATTCGCGGGTCTGCTATGAATCCGGCGCGGGTTTCAAGCCTTGCAAAAGTCGCAAAAAGGAAAGTTTCGAATCGGCGTTGCGCTTGTTCTTTACTTTCTTCTTGTCCTCATCTGAGCCGCGATTCCGAAACCGGCCGGGTGACGAAACGCAGCGCGAGCAGCAGGGCGAGCAGCACGAGGGCCCCGGCCTGGTGCATCGCCCCCAGCCAGACCGGCACCTGCGCCAGCAGGGTGGAGATGCCGAGGCCGACCTGGACCAGGACCATCAAGCCGACCGCATGACCCCAGCCGACCACCGGCGTGCGGCTGCAGCGGACGGCCAGGGCCAGGACCACGAGGGCGGTGCCGATCGCCAGCCAGCGATGGGTGAACTGCACCAGGGCGGTGTTGTCGAACACGTTCAGCCAGGCCGGGATGATGCTGAACGATTCCGGCGGCAGGAACCGGCCGTCCATCAGCGGGAAGGTGTTGTAGACCTGGCCCGCATCGAGCCCGGCGACGAAGGCGCCCCAGCACATGGTGACGGCGACGCAGCCGATCGCGAACGAGGTGTGCCGGCGCAGCGACCCTGCCTGGGCGAAGCCGCCCAGCCGCGGCAGCAGCAGCCGGTAGGCGGTCCACAGGATCAGGGCGTAGAGCAGCACGGCGAGGCCGAGATGGGCGGCCAGGCGGTAATGGCTGACCGAGGGCCGGTCGACCAGTCCGCTCATCACCATGAACCAGCCCAGCGCCCCCTGCAGCCCGCCCAGGACCAGCAGGCCCAGCAGGCGCAGCCGCAGGCCGCGGTCCAGCCCGCCGCGCCACCAGAACCAGGCCAGGCCGGCGGCGAAGACCAGGCCGATCAGCCGGCCCCATAGGCGGTGCAGCCATTCCCAGAAGAAGATCTGCTTGAACGCCTCCAGCGACATGCCGGTGTTCTTGTAGAGGTATTCCGGCGTCGCCTTGTAGGCGGCTAAGGCGTCCTGCCAGGCCTGGTCCGACAGCGGCGGCAGCGCGCCCTTGATCGGCGCCCATTCGACGATCGACAGGCCGCTCTCGGTCAGCCGCGTGACCGCGCCGATCACCGCCATGGCGAAGACCATGGCGGCGCAGAGGAGCAGCCACAGCGCGACCGGGCGCGCGGGGGAGGCGGCGGCAGGGCGCAGGGCGGCCGCGGCGGCGGGGGCGGAATGCATGAATCGGCTTATCGCGCCGGCCCGCGGCGGCGTCAAATCTGCTTTTGTCGCAGGGATCAGAAGGCGATCGTTTCAGACAAATGCCGCGAGGGCATCATCCCTGAACCTCTACCGGATCCTGCCCTTGCGTGGATCGTAAGGATGGCGCGCTCCCCACTCCTCGACGAAGCGGGCGAGCTCCGGGTCGATCGGGTCGGGCAGGGTGACCGCCAGCCGGACATACTGGTCGCCGCGATTGCTGCCGGTGGAGTTGCGCACGCCCTTGCTCTTCAGCCGCAGCACCGTGCCGCTGTTCGACCCCTTGGGGATGGTCAGCATCACCGGGCCCAGCAGGGTCGGCACCTCGACCCGGCCGCCCAGCACCGCCTCCTGCAGCGACACCGGCAGGGTCATGCGGATGTCGCTGCCGTCGCGCTCCAGCACCGGGTCGGGGGTGATCCGGACCTCGATCAGCGCGTCGCCGGGAACGCCGCGCGGGCCGCGCTCGCCCTGGCCGCGCAGGCGGATGGTCTGGCCGTCGGTCAGCCCGACCGGCAGGGTGACCTTGAGCGAGCGGCCGTCGGCCAGCGTCACCGTGGTCTCGCCGCCCTCGGTGGCGAGGCGGAAATCGGCCCGCAGTGTGTAGCTGATGTCGCGGCCCTTGCCGCCGCCGGCCCGGGCGCCGCCCTGGCCGAACATGCCGCGCAGGATGTCGTCCAGGTCGCCGGCATCGGCGAAGGCGTCGAAATTGTCGGTGCGCCGGTAGCGCGTGCCGCCGGTTCCGGCGCCGGCCCAGCCGCTGCTGCCGGGCCGGCGGGCATAGGCGCGCTCGGCGCCGTTGGCGTCGATCTCGCCGGCGTCGAAGCGGCGGCGCTTCTCGGCGTCGCTCAGCAGGTCATAGGCGCTCGACACCGCCTTGAACCGCTCCTCGGCGCGGGCGTCGCCGTGGTTCAGGTCCGGGTGGTGCTTCTTGGCGAGCTTGCGATAGGCCCGCCGGATCTCGTCCTCGCTGGCGGTGCGGGGCACGCCCAGCACGGCATACGGGTCATCCATGGCTCGGATCTCTGGGGGTAAGTCCTTGATCCGGATAGATGATGTCGCCCCTCTCCGGTTTCAACTCGGTCCCCCTGTCCCCGTGCCTCGATCAATTTGCGGTTGCGTCGCCGTCCTGGAAGCGCCGGCGCCAGTCGGCCAGCTGATGGGTGATGTCCAGCGCCGCCGCCAGCGCCGCCCGGCCTTCCGGTCCGCTGACCGCCGGCGGGCGGCCGTTGCCGACGCTGTCGAGGAAGCTCTGGATTTCCAGCTTCAGCGGGTCGCCGGTCTCGAACTGCTGCTCCTCCTGGTACAGCTCCGGCTGGCCGTCGCGGCCGCGGGTCTTGCGGATGAAGGTCAGCTTCGCCTCGCTCAGGTCGACCATGATGTAGCCGTCCTGCTGGAAGATCCGCATGGTGCGGTGGCGCTTCCAGCTGACCCGGCTGGCCGTCACCGTGGCGGTGCAGCCATTGGCGAATTGCAGCCGGGCGTTGACGATGTCGTCGGCCTCGCTCAGCACCGGCGCGCCCACGGCGTCGATCCGGTCGACCGGCGACCCCACGATCTTCAGCACCAGGTCGATGTCGTGGATCATCATGTCGAGCACGACATTGACGTCGGTGCCGCGCGGCTTGAAGGCGGAGATGCGCTGGCATTCGATGTAGCGCGGCCGGTCCAGGATCTTGGCCAGGCCCTGCACCACCGGGTTGAACCGCTCCAGATGCCCGACCTGCAGCACCAGCTTGCGGTCGGCGGCCAGGCGCGTCAGCGCGTCGGCCTCCTCCAGCGTGTTGCTGATCGGCTTCTCGATCAGCACGTGGATCCCGGCTTCCAGGCAGGTGCGCGCGGTGTCGAAATGAGCGTTGGTCGGCGTGGCGATGCTGACCGCGTCGACCTGGCCGATCAGCTCGGACAGGTCGGTCACCGCCCGGGCGCCGAGCTTGGTCGCCAACGCCTCGGCCCGGCCGAGGTCGGTGTCGCAGACCGCGACCAGCTCGGCCTCGGGCAACTCCGCATGCTTGGCGGCGTGCAGGCTGCCGAAATAGCCCGCCCCGATCACCGCGGTCCGGGTCCGCTTCATGACAACTCCACGCTCGTCACAACACTCCTGCGCCTTCCTAACGCTGTTGCCCACGCTTTGACCAGCGGTGATACGCTTCCGCTTGACGGGCGTGCCGCTCGGGGCGAGGAATACGTCCGACTTAACAAGCGGGTTGCGACAATGGCTGGCAGGCTGGCGGGCAAGACGGCGGTGCTGACCGCGGCGGGGCAGGGGATCGGCCGGGCGACGGCGCTGGCTTTCGCCCGCGAAGGGGCGACGGTCCACGCCACCGACATCAACGAAGCGGCGCTGCGGGCGCTGGCGGCCGAGGCGCCCGGCATCACGGTCACGCGGCTCGATGTCCTCGACCACGATGCGATCAAGGCCTATGCGGCCGCGCGCGGCGCCGTCGACGTGCTGTTCAACTGCGCCGGCTTCGTCCATGCCGGCACCATCCTCGATTGCGAGGAGAAGGACTGGGACTTCTCCTTCGATCTCAACGTCCGCTCCAACTACCACATGTGCCGGGCGTTCCTGCCGGCGATGATCGCGGCCGGCGGCGGCGCCATCGTCAACGTCGCCTCGGTCTGCTCCTCGATCAAGGGGCTGCCGAACCGCTTCGTCTACGGCGCCACCAAGGCGGCCGTGCTGGGCCTGACCAAGTCGATCGCCGCCGATTTCGTCGGCCAGGGCATCCGCTGCAACGCCATCTGCCCGGGCACGGTGGAGACGCCGAGCCTGCACGACCGCATGGCGGCGCAGGGCGATGTCGAGAAGGCTCGCGCCGCCTTCGTGGCGCGGCAGCCGATGGGCCGCCTCGGCACCGCCGAGGAGATCGCGTCGCTGGCCGTGTACCTGGCCTCGGACGAGGCCTCCTACCTCACCGGCCAGGCGATCAACGTCGACGGCGGCATCACCATCTGACCGCGGCCCCGGGCCGTCCACCACCCGAAAGTCCAGGGAGAGAATACCGATGAAGCTGCTGCGCTACGGCCCCGCGGGGCAGGAGAAGCCGGGCCTGCTCGACGCCGAAGGCCGGATCCGCGACCTGTCGGCCGTGGTCCCCGACATCGCCGGCGAGGCGCTGACCCCGGCCGGGATCGCCAGGCTGAAGGGTATCGACCCGGCCTCGCTGCCGGTGGTCGCCGGCAATCCGCGCCTCGGCCCCTGCGTCGGCAGCGTCGGCAAGTTCATCTGCATCGGCCTGAACTACTCCGACCACGCGGCCGAGAGCGGCCTGGCCGTGCCGCCGGAGCCGGTGATCTTCATGAAGCCGACCAGCGCCATCGTCGGCCCGAACGACAATGTCGAGATCCCGCGCGGCAGCGAGAAGACCGACTGGGAGGTCGAGCTGGGCGTCGTCATCGGCAAGGCGGCGAAGTACATCACCGAGGCCGAGGCCTACGACCACATCGCCGGCTACTGCGTGGTCAACGACGTGTCCGAGCGCGCCTTCCAGATCGAGCGCTCCGGCCAGTGGGTGAAGGGCAAGGGGCATGACACCTTCGGCCCGATCGGCCCCTGGCTGGTGACCCGCGACGAGGTGCCGGACCCGCAGGACCTGCACATGTGGCTCGAGGTCGACGGCCACCGCTACCAGGACGGCTCGACCAAGACGATGGTCTACCAGGTGCCGTTCCTGGTCAGCTATCTCAGCCAGTTCATGAGCCTGCAGCCGGGCGACATCATCACCACCGGCACCCCGCCGGGCGTCGGCATGGGGCAGAAGCCGCCGAAGTACCTGAAAGCAGGCCAGACCATCCGCCTCGGCATCGAAAAGCTGGGCGAGCAGGCCCAGAAGACGGTCCAGGCCTGACGGCACCGGCACGGGCGTCGCCGGGCGCCCGTGCCGTCCATCCCATTAAATCGCGGTAAATCGCCTTGCCGCCGGCGACGGCGCAGCACCATCTGTCCGTGTGATTGGGGACACGCCCGCTTCGGCGTGCCGCGTTCAGACAGATGGTGTGACCATGCTGAAGCTGTTCCGCATCACCCCGCGCCGCGCCACGCTGATGGCGGCGCTCGGCGCCGCGCTGGCGCTGCCGCTGATGGTCTCAACCCCGGCCGAGGCCTGGTGGCGCGGCGGCTGGGGCTGGCATTCCGGCGTGAGCATCGGCATCGGCGTTCCGGTGGGGCCGCCGGTGGTGTATGCGCCGCCCCCGGTCTATTACCGGCCGCCTCCGGTCTATTACGGGCCGCCGCCGGTGGTCTATGCGCCCCCGCCGCCCGTCGTCTACGCGCCGCCTCCGCGCGTGGTCTATGCCGCGCCGCCGGCCCGGGTCTGGGTGCCCGGCTACTGGAGCCGGGGCCTCTGGATCGAGGGCCACTGGCGCTGAGCCGACCCCTCGCCCGGCGCGAGGCCGGTTTTCTCTGCGTCGGCTGTGCCCCCGGTCACAGCGCCGGCCCACCAACTTCGCCATAGTCATGGATGCGCCTCGGCCGGATGTCCGGCCGGGGCGTTGCGCTGGAATGAAGCGCGGAGTTGGAACATGAGCCTCATCGGACTGACCGGCCTCGAGCCGGACGATTCGATGGCGCAGAGCGAAGGATGGGCGGGTTCGGGGACGGAAGCCCGGTCTGCCCGGGTTTCCTGGTCCGAGGTCGCGGTCGCCTGGGTGGCCGTGCCCGTCGTGCTCGGCGCCGTCACGGCGATCATCGCCCTGTTGTCTTGAGCTGGCGGTCAGCGTCGCGGCAGCGTCAGCAGCCCGACGCCGCCCAGCACCAGAAGCGCCCCCACCACCTGCAGCCCGGTCAGCGCCTCGTCCATCCCGGCCCAGGCCAGGAGGATGGTCGAGACCGGGCCGAGCGCGCCGAGCAGCGCAGCCCGCGCCGCGCCGATCCGCTTCAGCGCCTCGCTGGTCGCCCAGACCGGCAGCACCGTCCCGATCACCGCGATCCAGGCGGCGATGCCCAGCACCTTGCCCGACACCAGCAGGTGGTCGGCCGGGCGCAGCACGAAGAACTGGGCGATGCAGGCGACGCAGGCCGCCATCATGGCGATGGCGGTGAAGCGGGTGCTGCCGATCCGGGGCACCGTGCTGCTGCCGCCCACCAGATAGCCGGCGTAGGCCAGCGCGCTCAGCAGGATCAGCCCGGCGCCGCCCAGCCGGGCCGCGTCGAAGTCGGCGGCGGCGGCGTCCAGCACCAGGACCAGCCCGGCATAGGCAACCGCCAGGCACAGGATCTCCCGCCGCTGCGGTCGTCGGCCGAGCAGCAGGGCCGACAGCGCCAGCACGAAGGTCGGGTACAGGAACAGGATGATCCGGCCGAGGCCGGCCGGCACGGTGCGCAGCCCCAGGAAATCGCAGTAGCTGGCGATCCAGTAGCCGAGCAGGCCCAGCGCGACGGTGCGCAGCAGGTCGTCCGGCGCCAGCGGCCCCGCGGCGCGGCGCCGGGCCCAGGCCCACATCGCCATGAAGAAGGGCAGGGACAGGCCCATGCGCAGCGCCAGCAGCGTCTCGGCGTCGACGCCTTCGGCATAGCCCAGCCGGATCAGCACCGGCCGGGTGGAGAAGGCCAGGACCCCGAGGATCGCCAGCAGGTAGCCGACCGCCTCGCCGCGGCGGCCTCCTTCCACGCGCACCGACGCGATCATGACGCCAGCGTCGCGGCGAAGCGCAGCCGGACGTAGTCGGCGGTCCAGTTCCCGGACCGGTCGCGCAGGCTGGGCGCCAGCAGCGCCTCGACCTCGTCCAGCAGCGCCGCCCTCGCCGCGCCGTCGATGCCGTCCAGCAGCGGGTTGGCGAAGGTGTCGAGCCAGCCGCGCATGCCGGTGGGCAGCGGCGTCGGCCGCGGCATCAGGCCGATCGTGTCGACGCGGAAACCCTGCGCCTGCAGCTTCGCCGTGTACTCGGCCGGGGTCGGGAAGAACCAGGGCACGCGGGCGGCGCCGTCCAGGCCGCGGGCGTTCAGCGCCGCGACCAGCGCCGTCACGATCGCCGCGACATTGCCGTGGCCGCCGAACTCGCCGACGAAGCGCCCGCCCGGCTTCAGCGCCCGCCGGACGCCGGCGATCACCGCGTCGGCGTCCCGCATCCAGTGCAGCGCGGCGTTGCTGAACACGGCGTCGAACTCGGCGTCGAAGGCCAGGGCCTGGCCGTCGGCGATGCGGGCGTCCAGGCCCAGGGCGCGGGCGGCGGCCACCAGCTCGGCCGAGGCGTCGGCGCCGACCACCTCGGCGCCGGCCGCGGCCAGCTTGGCGGTCAGGGCGCCGTCGCCGCAGCCGAGATCGAGGATGCGCTCGCCCGGCCGCGGCGCCAGCAGCTCGAGCACCGGCTGGCCCAGATGGGCGACGAAGCGGGCGTTGCGGGCATAGCCTTCGGCGCTCCAGGACTGCGCTTCCTTGATCGTGCTCATGGCGGTGGTCCTTGGATATGGGCCCTGTTGGTCCGGCAGACTATCGCGCCGGCGGGCGTCCTTCGGCCAATGCCCGATGGATGTATCGGTCGTGACGGTGCAAAGCGGGCCTGCTCCGCCATGCCGATTTTCTACAAGACGGGCCGGCGGCCGGGCCTATGATCGGGCCGATGGACAGCATCACGCAGGAACAGGCGGTGGCGGCCGAGCCGCTCGCGCAGGGCGAGCGGTCGCGGTTCTTCACGGCGTCGGGCTTCGACGGGCTGGAATGCCTGGAGGCGACGTTCCGCACCCATCGCTATGCCCTGCACATGCACGAGACCTACGCCATCGGCGGCATCTTCGCCGGCTGCGAGACCTTCCTCGCCCGTGGCGAGCAGCGCTACGGCGGCCCCGGCGACCTCGCTCTGGTCAATCCGGAGGACGCGCATGACGGCGAGCCTTACGGTGCCGGCTACCGCTACCGCATGACCTATCCCTCTGTCGCGCTGATGCGGCGGCTGGCGTCGGAGATCGCCGGCCGGCCGGTGACCGAGACCCCGTTCTTCCCGCAGCCGGCGGTGCACGACCCCGACACCGTGGCCCTGTTCGCTGAGGCCTTCGCCGCGCAGTCCAGGGGTGACGTCCTGGCGATGGACGAGCTGCTGCTGCGTGCCTATGGCCGTTGCCTGATCCGTCATGCCGCCTTCCGCCCGGCCGAGCCGGCGCCGGATTCGGGCCGCATCGCCCGGGTGGCCGAGCTGATGCGCGACCGCTATGCCGAGGAGCTGTCGCTCGACGATCTCGCGGCCGAGGCCGGGCTGTCGCGCCACCACCTGATCCGCGCCTTCCGGCGCGAGCTGCGGATGACGCCGCACGCCTATCTGCTGAACCTGCGCGTCCAGGCCGCCCGGCGCCGGCTGCGGGCGGGCGAGGCGCCGGCCGAGGTCGCGGCCGCCACCGGCTTCTGCGACCAGGCCCATCTGACCCACGCCTTCAAGGCGCGGCTGGGCGTCGCCCCCGGCGCCTACCGGGCCGGCTTTCATCTCTGAATACCCCCAACATCGGCTTCCGCATGACCCGAGACCTCCGGCGCGATGCCCTGGACGGCATCCGCGACATCCTCCCGGCCGCGATCGCGGCGATCCCGATCGGGATGCTCTGCGGGGCGCTCGGCGCCGCCAAGGGGCTGTCGCCGGCCGAGATGGCGCTGATGTGCGCCCTGGTCTTCGCCGGCGGCGCGCAGTTCGCCGCCATCGACCTCTGGTCCTGGCCGGTCCCGGCGGCGACGCTGGTGGTCTCGACCCTGCTGATCAATTCCCGCCACATCCTGATGAGCCTGTCGCTGGCCCGGCGCACCGGCCACTTCACCTGGGGCCAGCGCCTGCTCGGCTATGCGGTGCTGGCCGACGAGAACTGGGCGATGGCGGAGCGGCGGGCCGCGGGCCGCGAGCTGACCCCGGCTTACTTCCTGGGGATGGGGGCCTTCTTCTATCTCAACTGGCTGGCCTGGGGGACGCTGGGCGCCGTGATCGGCGCGGCGATCGGCGACCCGGCCCGGATCGGCGCCGACTTCGCCTTCACCGCCCTGTTCATCGGCCTGGTGGTCGGCTTCTGGCGCGGCCATCGCAGCACCGTCACCATCGCCGCCAGCCTGGTCACCGCCGCCCTGGTCTACCACCTGGCCGGCCCGCCCTGGCATGTCGCGGCCGGGGCGCTGGCCGGCATCGCCGCCGCCTGGCTGGCCGCGGAGCCCGAGGAGGTGCCGGCATGAGCGTCGATTCCGTGCCCTTCGCCGCCATCCTGGGCATGGCGGTCGTCACCTACCTGACCCGGATCTCCGGCCTGTTCCTGGCCGGGCGGCTGCGGCTGCAAGGCCGGATGAAGGCGGCGTTCGACGCGGCACCGCCGGCGGTGCTGACCGCGGTGATCGCGCCGATGGTGTTGGCCACCGGCTGGCCCGAGACCGCGGCGGCGCTGGTCACCGCGCTCGCCGCCACCCGCCTGCCGCTGCTCGCCACCATCCTGGTGGGCGTGGCGGCGGTGGTGGCGCTGCGCGCCATCGGCTGACGGCTTCTTTCCTCGTCCTCTCATTCATCGATCGCCGCGCCGCCCCGCGCGGCGCTCACCTGCCCCTGATCGATTTGTCCGGCATTCACTGTTGCCTCGCTAACATGTCAGATGATATGTCTGACATGAAGCCGCGGATCCAGTGCCTGGAATAGGCATCGCGTCCCGGCGAGACGAAGCGCGGACGTCCAGGTCCGGGCGAGGGAGGACAGCGTGGTGCAAGAGGCAGCGACCCAGATCCCGGACGCCCTCATCCCGTCCCTGACCGCCGCGCTCGGCGCCGCGGCAGTGCTCGCCGGCCCCGACATCCCGGCCCGCAACGAATCCGATTGGAGCACGCTCGGCCCGCTGCGGCCGCTGGCGGTGGTCCGCCCGGCCGACACCGCGGGCGTGGCCGCGGCGATGCGGATCTGCGCCAGGCACGGCGTCCCGGTGGTGCCGCAGGGCGGGCTGACCGGGCTGTGCGGCGGCGCCCGGCCGGTCGCCGGCTCGGTCGCCCTGTCGCTGGAGCGCATGACCGGGGTGGAGGAGGTCGACACCGCCTCCGCCACCATCACGGTGCGGGCCGGCACGCCGCTGCAGGCGGTGCAGCAGGCGGCGGACGAGGCCGGCTTCTTCATCCCGCTCGACCTCGGCGCCCGCGGCTCCTGCGCCATCGGCGGCAACCTGTCGACCAATGCCGGCGGCAACCGGGTGATCCGCTACGGCATGGCGCGCGAGATGGTGCTGGGCATCGAGGTGGTGCTGCCGGACGGGCAGGTGGTCACCAGCCTCAACAAGATGCTGAAGAACAATGCCGGCTACGACCTGAAGCACCTGTTCATCGGCAGCGAGGGCACGCTGGGTGTCATCACCCGAGCGGTGCTGCGCCTGTTCCCGAAGCCGGGCTGCACCATGGCCGTGCTGTGCGGGCTGCCCAGCTATGACCACACGGTCCGGCTGCTGAACGCGGCCCGGCGCGGGCTGGGGCCGCTGCTCTCGGCCTTCGAGGTGATGTGGCCGGATTATTGGGACGTGGTGACACAGAAGGCGCCGGGCATCCGCAGCCCGATCTCCGGCGGCCACGCCGGTTACGTGCTGGTCGAGGCGCAGGGCACCGACGAGGCGGTGGACGGGCCGCGCTTCCAGGCCTGGCTCGAGCGCCAGGCCGAGGACGGCGTGATCGCCGACGCGGCGGTGGCGCAGTCGATCGGCGACATCCGCGCCTTCTGGGGTGTGCGCGACGCGGCGGCCGAATTCAGGCAGGTGCTGGGGCCGCATGAATCCTTCGACATCGGCCTGCCGGTGGCGGCGATGGACGACTATGTCGGGGCCTGCCGCGCGGCGCTGGAGCAGCGCCTGCCCGGCATCTTTGCGCTGTTCTACGGCCATATCGGCGACGGCAACCTGCACATCGTCGCCGGCGTGCCCGGCGCCGAGCCGCAGCCGAAGCAGGAGATCGTCGAGACCGTCTACGCGATGGTCCGCGAGTTCGGCGGCACGGTCTCGGCCGAGCACGGCATCGGCCTGACCAAGAAGCCGTTCCTGCCCTATGTGCGCAGCGAGGCGGAGCTGGCGCTGATGCGCCGGCTGAAGGACGCGCTGGACCCGCGCGGGCTGCTCAACCCCGGCAAGGTCCTGTAGCCCGATCGCCTGGACCGGCCCGGGCGGAAACGACAACAGCCGAGAGGGAGCCAAGATGACGACGAGACCAACGGCGCCGACGGCGGCGTCGGACGAGGCCGTGCTGGACCGCGCGATCCGGCGGGCGACGTGGCGGCTCGTGCCGTTCCTGATCCTGATGTACATGATGGCCTATCTGGACCGGGCCAATATCGGCTTCGCCAAGCAGGCCTACCAGGCGTCGACCGGCATCAGCGACGCGGTCTTCGCCTTCGCCGCCGGCATCTTCTTCCTGACCTACGCGGCGTTCGAAGTGCCCAGCAACCTGATCCTGCACCGGGTCGGGGCGCGGGTCTGGATGGCCCGGATCATGGTGACCTGGGGACTGGTGGCGGCGGCCATGGCCTTCGCCCATGGCGAGACCTCCTTCTCGGTGATCCGGCTGCTGCTGGGCGCGGCCGAGGCCGGCTTCTTTCCGGGCGCGATCCTGTTCATGACCTACTGGTTCCCGGCCCGGGCGCGCGGCCGGGTGATGGGGCTGTTCTATTTCGGCTCGCCGCTGGCGCTGATGTTCGGTGGCCCGATCTCCGGCGTGCTGCTCGACCTCGACGGGCTGTTCGGCCTGCATGGCTGGCAGCTGATGTTTCTGATCGAAGGGCTGCTCGCCTCAGCGGTCGGCGTCTGGGCCTATTTCTACCTGTGCGACCGTCCCTCCGAGGCGCGCTGGATGCCGGCCGAGGAGCGCGAGGCGCTGAGCCGCGCGATCGCGGCGGAGGAGCGGGAGAAGCAGGCCGCCGGCCGGGTCGGCTTCCGCGCCGTGCTGACCGATCCCAGGCTGCTGCATTTCGCGGCGATCTACTTCCTGATCCAGATCAGCGGCTACGGCGTCGCCTTCTACCTGCCGACCCAGGTCGGCGCCCTCCTGGGCATGAAGGTTGGGCTGATGGTCGGCCTGGTCTCGGCGATTCCCTGGGCCTGCGCCATCGTGGCCGCGACGGTCTGGCCGGGGCTGGCGGTGCGGACCGGCTATCGCCGCAGCTTCGCCGTCGTCTCGCTGCTGGGCATCGCGGCCGGTCTCGTCGTCTCGGCGAACGCCCCGCCGGCGCTCGCGATCGCGGCGCTGTGCCTGACGACGATGGGGATCATCACCTCGCAGCCGATCTTCTGGACCTTCCCGACCGGCTATTTCGGTGGGGCGGCGGCCGCGGGCGGGATCGCCGCGATCAACGCCATCGGCAATCTCGGCGGCTTCTTCGCCCCGAACGTCAAGACCGCGGTGGAGCATGGGTTCCAGTCCACCGCGGCCGGGCTCTACGTGCTGGCCGCGGCCGGCCTGGTCGCGGCCCTGCTGGTGACGCTGCTGCGCCCCGGCGCCGGCCCCCGCGCCGACATCAGGCTGCGCGAGGCGCCGGCGCGGGCTTAGGCACTGAGACGAACGGCACCGCCGGCTCCCCCTCACCCTCCCGCCGCCTTCGGCGTCGGGCCCCTCCCTCTCCCCAAGGAGAGGGAGGAATTGCGCCTCGTTACCTCTCCATGGGGAGAGGTCGAAATCGCCCAGCGATTTCGGGTGAGGGGGTGGCTCTGGCCCATCCGACTGATCGAGCGCAGATCTCGCGGGGGGTCATCGCGGGCCACAGAGAGGCGTGGCGATCCAGCGGCACCGCCCCTGGATCACCACGTCGGGTTCGCAACTTACGATCCCCGGTTCATCCGGTTGTCGACCAGGTCGGTCACCACCGCCGGGTCGGCCAGGGTCGAGGTGTCGCCCAGCGCCTCGTGCTCGTTGGCGGCGATCTTGCGCAGGATGCGGCGCATGATCTTGCCGGAGCGGGTCTTCGGCAGGCCCGGCGCCCACTGGATCAGGTCCGGCGTCGCGATCGGGCCGATCTGCTTGCGCACCCACTGCGCGAGCTCGCGCCGCAGCTCCTCGCTGGGCTGTTCGCCGGCGATCAGGGTGACATAGGCGTAGATGCCCTGGCCCTTGATGTCGTGCGGATAGCCGACCACCGCGGCCTCGGCCACCTTCGGGTGCGCGACCAGCGCGCTCTCGACCTCGGCCGTGCCCATGCGGTGGCCCGAGACGTTCAGCACGTCGTCGACCCGGCCGGTGATCCAGTAGTAGCCGTCCTCGTCGCGGCGGCAGCCGTCGCCGGTGAAGTACAGGCCCTTGAAGGTCGAGAAATAGGTCTGGACGAAGCGCTCATGGTCGCCGAACACTGTGCGCATCTGGCCGGGCCAGCTGTCGGCGATGCACAGGTTGCCCTCGGCCGCGCCCTCCAGCGGCTTGCCGTCGCCGTCGACGATCAGCGGCTTGACCCCGAAGAAGGGCAGGGTGGCGGAGCCGGGCTTCTGGGCGATGGCGCCCGGCAGCGGCGAGATCAGGATGCCGCCGGTCTCGGTCTGCCACCAGGTGTCGACGATCGGGCAGCGGCCGTCGCCGACCACGCGGTGGTACCACAGCCAGGCCTCGGGGTTGATCGGCTCGCCGACCGAGCCGAGCAGGCGCAGCGAGGCGCGGCTGGTCTTCTTCACCGGCCCTTCGCCGTCGCGCATCAAAGCGCGGATCGCGGTCGGGGCGGTGTAGAAGATGTTGACCTTGTGCTTGTCCACCACCTGCCAGAAGCGCGAGGTGTCCGGATAGTTCGGCACGCCCTCGAACATCAGCGTGGTGGCGCCGTTCGCCAGCGGCCCGTACAGGATGTAGCTGTGGCCGGTGACCCAGCCGACATCGGCCGTGCACCAGTAGATGTCGCCGTCGTGGTAGTCGAACACGTACTGATGCGTCATCGCGGCATAGACCAGATAGCCGCCGGTGGTGTGCAGCACCCCCTTCGGCTTGCCGGTCGAGCCGGAGGTGTAGAGGATGAACAGCGGGTCCTCGGCGCCCATCTCCTCGGCAGGGCAGTCGGCGGACACCTGGGCGGCCGCCTCGTGCAGCCAGATGTCGCGGCCCTCGGTCCAGCCGATCTTGCCGCCGGTGCGGCGCACGACGATGACGCTGTCGACCTCCGGGCAGCTCTTCAGCGCCTCGTCGGCATTGGCCTTGAGCGCCACGGTGCGGCCGCCGCGCAGGCCTTCGTCGGCGGTGATCAGCACGGTCGAGCGGCAGTCGAGGATGCGGTCCTTCAGGCTGTCGGGCGAGAAGCCGCCGAACACCACGGAATGGATGGCGCCGATCCGGGCGCAGGCCAAGAGGGCATAGGCGGCCTCCGGGATCATCGGCAGGTAGATGGTGACCCGGTCGCCCTTCTTGACGCCGCGCGCCTTCAGCACATTGGCCAGGCGGCAGACCTCCTCGTGCAACTCGCGATAGGTGATGTGGCGGCTGTCCTTGGGGTCGTCGCCCTCCCAGATGATCGCGGTCTGGTCGGCGCGCTTCGCCAGGTGCCGGTCGATGCAGTTATACGCCGCGTTCAGCGTGCCGTCGGCGAACCAGCGGATCCGGACGTCGCCGGTGTAGCTGGTGTCCTTGACCTTGGTGAAGGGCTTGATCCAGTCGACCCGCTTGCCGTGCTCGGCCCAGAAGCCCTCGGGATCCTGGACGGAGCGCTCGTACATCGCCCTGTACTTCGCTTCGTCCACCCAGGCGCGCTTGGCCCAGTCGCCGGACACGGGAAAAAGGCTGGCGTCGGTGCTCATGGGGTCTCCCCGATCGATCTTTTCTCTCCGCGCCGGCCGGGTGGGCGCGTCCCGGCCGGGCGATCCCGCATTCATAGCAAGCGGATCGCGCGTCGGCCACGGCCGATCGGTCGGATCGCCCGGCCTCGGGGACTATCGGTGCAGCGCGCGCTCCAGCTCGCCCTTCGACATCTTCGACCGGCCGGGGATATCCCGCCGCCTCGCCTCGGCGTAAAGCTCGTCGCGGGTCCTGCCGGCGCCGTCGGCGCGCTTGCGGGCGGTCTGGCGGCGCATGGTGCGGTCCTGCGCGGCCTTGCCTTCGGTCTCCGCCTCGGCCGTCTCGCCGCGGCGCTCCTTCGCCTTGGTGCGGCTCAGGTTCCGGCGGTTCTCCTTCGGGCTCTCCTGCCGCGTGGCGCCGGCCTCGTGCAGGGCAATGGCGACCGCCTGCTTCGGGTTCTTCACCTTGGGGCCGGTGCCGCGGATGCGGAGCTCGCCATGCTTGAACTCGTGCATCACGCGGCCGACGGTCTCCTTCTGGGCCTTGGATTGCCGTGCCATGATGACCTCCTTCGCCTATCCGGCGAACGGAGCGGGCGCGGTCCGGGTTCCGGTGGGCATCGGCCGGCAGATGCCGCATTGCTGGTGCGACGCTGCGCGGCCTCGCCTTCTTTCGGCCGCTTTGGCATGCAGGGTGGGATGCCTCCCTGCCATCGCGGTGCCATCCGGCCGACATGATCCTTCGCGCGTTCCTCCTCCGCCTCCTGCTTCTCCTGGCCCTCTTTCCGGCGGCGCTGCCGGCCGCGGCCCAGCAGCAGGAGGCGCCGAAGCCCGATTTCGCGACGCAGAGCGCCGGCTGGCTGAGCACCCTCGACCAACTCCAGGTCCAGCTCTCCGCCCTGGGCCTGACGGAGGACAGCTACAACGCCCTGCGCGACCAGGCCGCCGCGATCGTCGACCAGGCCGGCCAGGCCGCCGACGCCGCCCGCGCCGCCGCCGCCGAGGCCAAGCAGATGGCCGACGCGCTGGGGCCGCCGCCGGCCGAGGGCGCGCCGCCCGAAGCCGAGTCGGTCACGGCCGACCGCAAGCGCCTGGCCGACCAGGCCGCCGCGGCCGACGGCCAGGCCAGGCAGGCGGATCTGATCCGCGCCCGCGCCGACATCCTGCTGCGCAGCGCCGCGGCGGCGCGGCTGGACCAGTTCCGGCGCAACCTGCTGTCGGTGTCGCCGGCGGCCTTCGACCCCGAGACCTGGGTCGAGATCCCGGACCAGACCGGCTATCTGCTGATGCGGCTGCTGCGGCCGTTCCAGGACCATGGCAGCGCCGGCTGGGACGGGGTGGGCGAGATGGCGCGCCGCATCCTGTTCGCCACCATCGGCCTCGGCATCGGCTGGCTGGTGCGGCGCTGGCTGCTGCGCCATTTCGGCCGCCGCCCGTCGGAAACCGTGCCGTCCTTCGGCCGCCGGGTCGCGGCCGCCGCCGTCCACACCATCGCCCATGGCGTGCTGCCGGCGATGGTGACGCTGGCGGCGGCGGTGATCTGCGCCGGCTGGCTCGGCGACCGCCCGGCCAGCTACGTCGCCATGGTCGCGCTGGGCGTCCTGGCCTGGGGCGTCGTCTGCTACTTCCTGACCTCGGCCGCGACCGCAGCGGTGCTGACCCCGGACGAGCCGGCCTGGCGCCTGATCGAGCTGACCGACGCCTCGGCGCGGGCGCTGCATCGCGCCCTGCAGGCGGCGATCGTGATCTGGGCCGTGGCCGGCATGACGCTCGCGATCGCCGACGGGCGGATCCTGCTGCAGAGCGAGCTGCGTGCCCTCCTGGTCGCCGCGGCGCTGACCGCCGGGGCGCTGGCGCTGCTGACCGCGCTCCCCGGATCGCTCTGGGGCCATCGCGCCGACCTGCCGGCCGTGCCGGAGGGCGAGGCCGCCGACGACCGGCCGCCCCCCGATCGTCCGGCCTCGCGGCCGCCCGGACGCTGGCCGCGGCTGCGCCTGCTGGCCGCGCTGCTGGCCGTGGTGGTAATGGTGGCGGGGCTGATCGGCTACCAGAAGCTGGCGCTCTACATCACCTATCTGCTGGCGGCCACGATCGGCATCGGCACCGCCTTCCTGATCCTGCGCCGCATGGTGCAGGAGGCGGTCGGCCGGTTCCTGACCCAGCCGGTCGGCGCCACCGCCAAGCTCCGCCATTCGCTGTTCCCGAACGACCGCGGCCTGTGGGCGTTCGAGACCGGCGCCGGCCTCTCGGCCGACATCGTCTTCGGCGTCGCCGCCTTCCTGGCCCTGGCCCCGGTGCTGGGGCTCAGCGCCGGCGACATCTCGGCGATCGGCTCGGCGATCCTGAACGGGGCCACGGTCGGCGGCGTCCGCATCGCGCCGCTCGACATCCTCGGCGCTGTGGTCGCCTTCACCCTCGGCATCACCGCCACCCGCTTCCTGCAGCGGCGGCTCGATTCGCGCTTCCTCGACAAGCTGCAGATCGACCTGGGCCTGAAGAACTCGATCCGCACCGGCATCGGCTATCTCGGCGTGCTGCTGGCGGCGCTGCTCGGCGTCGGCGTGCTCGGCCTCGACCTGTCGAACCTGGCCCTGATCGCCGGCGCCCTCTCGGTCGGCATCGGCTTCGGCCTGCAGAACATCGTCCAGAACTTCGTCGCCGGCCTGATCCTCTTGGTCGAGCGGCCGGTGAAGGTCGGCGACTGGGTGGTGATCGGCGGGGCCGAGGGCGTGGTCCGGCGGATCAGCGTCCGCGCGACGGAGATCCAGACCTTCCAGCGCTCCTCGGTGATCGTGCCGAACGGCAACCTGATCTCGTCCCAGGTCGTCAACTGGACGCACAAGGACAAGAACGGCCGCGTCGACATCCCGGTCTCGATCGCCGCCTCGGCCGATGTGGAGAAGGCGCGCGATCTGCTGCTGGAGATCGCCAAGGCCGACAGCCGGGTCAGCGCCTTCCCGGCGCCGGTGGTGGCGTTCAAGGCCTTCGGCACGGCGACGCTGGACCTCGAGCTGCGCTGCCACATCTCCAATGTCGACAACTTCGCCGGCGTCGGCACCGATCTGCGCTTCGCCATCTGGAAGGCGTTCCGCGAGGCCAACCTCGCCTTCCAGCCGATCCCGGCCGACATCTCGCTGCCGCAGGCGGTGCAGGTGCTGGCGACCGCGGTGCGCGAGCGCGACGGCGCCCGCGCAGCCAACGGCGCGGCCCATGGCGGTGCCCCGGCCGGGGGCGGGGAGGAGGCGCGGGAGCCGTCGCATGCTGCATGACCTCGGCCGCGTCGTCGGCGCCATCGCCCGCGACCGGCTGGACGAGGCGGCGGTGTACCGGCGCGAGCGGCTCTACGCCCGGCCGCGGGCGCCGGCCGGCCCGCCGGGCGTGCTGGAATGCCCGGTCTGCGGCACCCGGGCGCGGCGCTTCCTGCGCTTCGGCCTCGAGGGCCGGCGCAACGCCATGTGCCCGGGCTGCGGCAGCGTCGAGCGGCACCGCTTCCTCTGGCTCTACCTGACCGCCCGGACCGACCTGCTGGCCGGCCGGCACCGGGTGCTGCACGCGGCGCCCGAGCCGTGGCTGGAGGCGCGGCTGCGCGGGCTGCCGAACCTCCGCTACCGCTCGGTCGACCGGTTCAACCCCTTCGCCGATGTCCAGGCCGACCTGACGGCGCTGCCCTTCGCCGATGCCGCCTTCGACGTGGTGATCGCCAACCACGTGCTGGAGCACATCCCGGATGACGGCGCGGCGATCGCCGGGCTGGCGCGGGTGCTGCGCCCCGGCGGCCGCGCCATCCTGATGGTGCCCTTCGATCCGAAGGGGCCGACGCAGGAGGGCGCGGGGATCGCCGATCCGGCCGAACGGATGCGCCGCTTCGGCCACCCCTATCACTACCGCATCAACGGCCGCGACTTCCCCGACCGGCTGGAAGCGGCCGGGCTGGCGCCCACGGTGGTCGACAGCCGGGCCCTGCTGCGGCCGCATCTGCGCCGCCGTTTCCGGGTGAACCGGAACCACCTGTTCGACTGCCGGCGGCGTTGATCGGGTGGTGACCGGCATGGGCCGGAATGTTTGAATAGCATTTAGCGGACATTGTCTCTTGTTCTGGGATTGAAATCTTTCGATCTGATAAAGAGTCCGTAGAAAGTTCGATCTGAATTCTTTGTTTTCAGGTTGATCGCCCAGCGAAGTCTCCGTATTGATGCGGCGGGGGCGGATGAAACCCTGCATAAGAATGCCGGGAGCGGGCGCCCTGGTTCGAACTCTGACCAGGATGGCGGCAGATGAAGAGTCTGACCTTGTGTGCGGCGGGAACCGTTGCCCTGTTGCTGGCTACGCCCGTCATGGCCCAGCAGGCGAGGGGGATCTATCTGGGCGCGGGCGCCGGCGTGAACATCCGGCAGGACCAGAAATGGACCTTCGACGACCCGGCCACCGACGGCCATGCCGACGTCTCCTTCGACACGGCGCCGACCGGCAACGTCTATATCGGCTATGATTTCGGGGCGATCCGGGCGGATATCGAAGGCAGCTTCCGCCAGAACGACATCGGAACCACGAAGCTCAGCTACGATTCCTTCCGGCTGAACCGGTTCATCACCGTCCCCGGCGCCAATGACGTCAAGGTCAACGTCAAGGGCCACGAGCGCACCATCGGCCTGATGGCCAATGTCTATTACGACTTCGAGTTCGGCTCGCCCTTCGTGCCCTATATCGGCGGCGGCATCGGCGTCGGCTTCAACACCTGGAAGGTGAAGGCCAGGGACTTCAACATCGACTTCGAATACGATTCACCGCTCTTCGCCTATCAGGGCATCGCCGGCGTGTCCTACTACATCACGCCGAAGCTGGCCGCGAACCTGGAGTACCGCTATTTCGGCGAGACCGATGCCGAGTTCACCTCGGGCAGCACCAAGGTCAAGCTCGACGCCCCGGCGAACCACACCATCCTGTTCGGCGTCAAATACGTCTTCGAGTTCGGCGCCGCCTCGGGCGAGCCGGCGCCGGAGGTCCCTGTCGACACCGGCCAGCGCAGCTATCTGGTGTTCTTCGACTTCGACAGCTCGCGCCTGACGCCGGAGGCGCGGTCGATCGTCGCCTCGGCCGCCACCGACGCGCTGCGCGGCGAATCGACCCGCATCGACGTCACCGGCCACACCGACCGCTCCGGCACCGACGCCTACAACCAGGCCCTGTCGGTGCGCCGGGCCGAGGCGGTGCGGCGCGAGCTGGTCGCGGACGGCGTCGCCGACAACCTGATCATCGTGCGTGGCGTCGGCGAATCCGACCCGCTGGTCCCGACCGCCGACGGTGTGCGCGAGCCGCAGAACCGCCGGGTCGAGATCGTGATGAACTGAGAGCTCTTTTGGAAATGCGCTGGCGTGAGTCGGCTGGTGGTGGTTTCGAGAACCGGAGCTCAGCGCACGTTTGGTGCGTGAGCACCGGAAGCGGAGAAACCGCCATCAGACGGCCGCGCCAGTAGCATTTCCAGAAGGGCTCTGAGACCGGCAGGGCGTGGGCCGGGGCCCCCGGCCTACGCCGCCAGCATCCAGCCTCCCCAGGCGATCAGGCCGGCGCCGGCGGCGCGGCCGAGCCAGGGGCCGCCGGGGATCGTCTTCTCCAGCAGGACGAACAGCGCGATCGCGCCCACCCAGGCGAGATTCATCACGCCGCCGACGAACAGCAGCAGCATCAGCGCCCAGCAGCAGCCCAGGCAGAACAGGCCGTGGCGCAGGCCGAGGCCGAACGGCCCGGACCGGTGGTGCCGGGTGAGGAACTCGACCGGCGACCGGCAGCGGACGAGACAGCCCTGCTTCAGCGGGGTGAGCTGCCAAGCGCCGGCGATCACCAGCGCGCCGCCGGCCAGAACCGCGTTGGCCGTCGCCATCGCCGGGGACAGCAGGGCCAGAGAATCGAGCCGCCATTGCAGGGCGGCGGCCAGGACGCTGAAGCCGGCCCAGACCACGAGATAGCCGAGCGCGAACCGCAGGGTCGCGTCATGCGGGGCCGCCTGCCGGCGATGGCGCTGCAGCGCGGCATAGGTCAGCACCATCGGCGCAGCCCCGGGCAGCATCATGGCCACCATCATCACCGCCCACATCGCCGCCATCAGGGCGAAGGTGGCGCCGGTCCAGGGCGCGGGCGCCGCCGGGTCCATCGCCATGCCGGGCATGTCCATGCCGGGCATCGCCGTCCCGGGCATTTCCGTTCCGGGCATCGCCGTCCCGGGCATTTCCGTTCCGGGCATCGCCGTCCCGGGCATTTCCGTTCCGGGCATCTCCATCCCGGGCATCTCCATCCCGGGCATTTCCGTGCCGATGCCGAGGCCGACATACGTCCAGGCCGCGATGCAGACGCAGGCGAGGGCGACGAGCGTCACCAGGCGGTCGCGGCGAAGCACCGCCTCGATCGCGGAGGGGGCGGCGCCGGCGTGCATCCTGCAGCTACGCCACGATGCCGGCGTTGCTGAGATGGATGCGGGCGAACTGGGCGTAGGTGCCGGCGAGGTCCAGCTCGATCCCGCCGGTGGCCCTGGTCGTGCCGCTGCCGATCTCGGCAAGACGGTACTCGAAGCCGTGCGGCAGGTCGATGCGGACGCGGTGCTCGGCGCCGGTCACCGGGTTGCGGATCGGCTCGGCGTTGATCTCCAGCACCTCCGGCACGACGATCCGCCCGCGGCGGCGGTCGACGTCGATCTCGATTTCCATCGGCCTGAACAGCGTCTCGAGCCGGTTCGGCGACATGGCGGTGAACACCCACCACATCGTCGCCATGTCCTCGGTCTCCTGGCCGGTCATGATCTTCTGCAGCGCGTCGCGCTGCGCGGCGTCGGCGCGCTCGTCGATGATCAGCTGCATGGTGCCGTTGCCCTCATGCACCGGCCCGGGCCAGCGATACAGGCCTCCGCCCTTCAGCCCGTCGAGGCTGACATCGCCGAAATGCCCGCTTTCGATCAGAAACCCGGCGGCGGCGCGGCAATGCCCGTGCGTCGGCAGGTCGTTGAACTGGCACGGGCAGCCATAGGAGCAATTGCAGTTGGCGAGCTCCGTCGCCTTCAATTCCCATTCCACCATCGTCTTGGCCTCCCCCGAAGAGGTCTCTGGAGCAGCCGCAACAGTCGATAGACGCATAAAAACTTATGAAAATATTACGCTTTCTGGGCGGCGGCGGCAATATCCGCCATCCGGGGGAGGCCGCTACCGCCCCTCGCGCCGCCAGGCGGCCATCAGCCCGCCGAGGCCCAGGAACAGCGCGATCAGCGGCGGCAGCAGCGGCGTCTCGGTCATGCCGGTGACGGTGTAGTCGCCATTGCCGCGCAGCCCGAACCAGCCGGCGCCCGCCGCCGCCCGGTCCGGCCGGGTGCGGCGCAGGGTCGGCACGCCGTCGGTGGCCAGCCAGGCGACGCCGCCGCCGCTGGCCTCGGTCACCGGCGCCAGCTTGTCGGTCACCGCCCGCATGTCGCTCAGCTCCGGCGGGTTCAGGGTGCCGACCACGGCCAGCGCGGTCTTGTCCCCGTCAGTGACACGGTAAATGCCCGGCCCCTGGGCGTTGACCCGGCCGGCATAGAGGCCGGGCGTGGTTTCGCTCAGCGTCACGCTCTGGGTCTTGCCGTCCGGGTCGGTCACGGTGACCGGCGGGTTGCTCTGGTCCAGGTTGCGGCGGCGGATCTCGATGCGCTGCCCGGCCGCCTCGGCGCGCAGCACGTTCTCCTCCAGCTCCGGCTCGCGCATCAGCCAGTGGGCCAGGCGGCGCAGCAGCTCCGCCTGCGGGCCGCCGCCCTCGAAGCCGCGGCTCCACAGCCAGATCTGGTCCGACGCCATCTGCGCCACCCGGCCCTCGCCGACCCGGTTGAGGATCAGGAGCGGCCGGCCGCCGTCCCCGGTCATCACCACGTTGCCGCCATGCGGCACCACGTCGATCTGGCGGAACCAGCGGCCCCAGCTCGGCCCGCCGCCCGGGCCGCCGGTCGACCCGTCCAGCGTCGCCGTCACCGGATGGCGCTGGCCCAGCTCGGTCACCTGCGGGCGGAAGCCCTGCTCCAGCACCTCGCCGGTCGGCTCGGCCGGCAGGATGTTGCCGATCGGCGTGCGGTACAGGCTCAGCGGCTCGGCGAAGGCCTCGCCCGAGACCTCCAGGAAGGCGCCGCCTTCCTCCACGTAACGGGCGATGTTGCCGAGATAGAGGTTCGGCAGCACCCCCATCCGCCGGTAGCGGTCGAAGATGATGAGGTCGAAATCCTTGAGGTTCGTCTCGAACAGCTCGCGGATCGGGAAGGAGATCAGCGACAGCTCGTTGATCGGCGTGCCGTCCTGCTTCTCCGGCGGCCGCAGGATGGTGAAGTGCACCAGGTCGACGGAGGGGTCGGACTTCAGGATGTTGCGCCAGGTGCGCTCGCCCGGATGCGGCTCGCCGGAGACCAGCAGCACGCGCAGCCGGTCGCGCACGCCGTTGACGACGATGGCGGCGCGGTTGTTGGCCTGGCTCAGCTCGCCCGACAGCCCCTCGACCGCGAATTCGAAGACGGTCGGGCCGCCATGGTCGAGGCGAAAGCTGACCTGGGTGTCGCGCCCGACCGGCAGCTGCAGCGCCTCCGGCGCGCCGGCGTCCTTGGTCGCGGTGACGGTGGCGACGGCGCCGGGCTCGGCGTTCGGCAGGTCGTCGACCCGCAGCGTCACGGTCACGTCCTGGCCGACCAGGCCGAAGCTCGGCGCCTGGGCCACGACGATGCGGCGGTCGAACTCGTCCGGCCGCCCGGTCAGCAGCGTGTGGACCGGCCCGAAGGAGCTGCGCACCGCCGGGTCCGTCGGCACGTCGTGCACCTGGCCGTCGGTGACCAGGATGGCGCCGGCCAGCCGCCGCCGCGGCACGTCGGCCGTGGCTGCGCCCAGCGCCTCGAACAGATGGGTCTCGTCCAGCGGCGCGTTGGCATTCTCGCCGACCGTGACGAAGCGGGTCTCGAGGTCCGGGAAGGCGGCCAGCTTCGTGCGCAGATCGGCCAAAGCGGCGTCGATCCGGGCCGGGCGGTCCTCGATCTGGTCGGAGGGCGAGCGGTCGACCACCACCACGGCGACGTCGCGGATCGGGTCGCGCTTCTCCTCCACCAGCGACGGGTTCAAAAGGGCGGCGGCCAGGGCGGCGAAGGCGAGAAGGCGCCAGCCGAGGCCCGGGGCGCGGCGCCAGGCGCCGACCAGGAGCGCCAGCACCGCGAGGCCGAACAGCGGCCCCAGCACGGTCCAGGGCAGCAGCGGCGACAGGGCGACGGAGGTGGCGTCCATGGCCTATTGCCCCAGCCGTTCCAGGATCGCCGGCACGTGCACCTGGTCCGACTTGTAGTTGCCGGTCAGGGCGTACATCACCAGGTTGACGCCGAAGCGGTAGGCCATCTCGCGCTGGCGCTCGCCGCCCGGCACCACCGGCAGCATCGGCGCGCCGCCCGGCCCGGTGGCCCAGGCGCCGGCCCAGTCATTGGCGCCGATGATGATGGTCGAGACGCCGTCATTGACCGTGGCGTCCGCGGTCTCCACCCACAGGTCGCCGCCGGTGTAGCGGCCGGGGAAGTCCTGCATGAGGTAGAAGGCGCGGGTCAGGATGTGGTCCGGCGGCACCGGCGTCAGCGGCGGGATGTCCAGACCCTGGGTCAGCTGGCGCAGCTTCTCCGCCCCCGGGCCGGACAGCGCGCCGCCGCCGCCCGTCGCCTGGTCGCGGGTGTCGAAGAAGATGGTGCCGCCGGTGCGCAGGAATGCGTTCAGCTTGCCGATCGCGGCGTCGGACAGGGCCGGCTGCCCCGGCGTCATCGGCCAGTACAGCAGGGGGAAGAAGGCCAGCTCGTCGCTCTCGACATCGATGCCGACGGCGCCCTCGGCATTGACCGAGGTGCGGTCGCGCAGCACCTGGGCCAGGCCTTCCAGCCCGGCCTGGCTGACCGCGTCGACATCCTGCTGCCCGGTCTCGACATAGGCCAGGCGGACATGGTTGGCCATGGCGATGATGCGCTGGTCGTCCTGCGCCCGCGCCGGTCCCGGCGCCAGCAGCGACGCCGCGACGGCGCCGGCCAGCAGCAGCGACGCCGTTGCGGCGCGCCGCGGCGGGGTCAGCAGGCCGCGCATGAACAGGGCGATCAGCCCGTCCAGGATCAGCAGCGCCATGGCCAGGGCGAAGACCCAGGGCCGCAAGTCGATCTCGGCCGGGGCCTCGTAGCCCGACACCGCGACGCCGGGCGGCAGGTTCGAGATCGGCTCCAGGCTGGTCACGGCGGAGCCGAGATTGAGGGCGCGTCGGTTGTCCTCGGTGCCGTAGAAGCCGGGCGGGTGCTCCGGCCCCGGCACGGTGCTGGCGAAGGCCTGGCCCGCGATCGGCAGGGCCAGGGGCGGCGGCGGCACCAGCCGGCCGAGCCCGTCCAGCAGCCTGACCGGCGGCAGGCTGGCCTGGGCGCTGTCGCCGCCGACGCCGCTGCCCAGCGCCACCACGCGGCGCAGCATGTCGACGAACAGGCCGGAGAAGGCGAGGTTCGACCAGCCCGGCCCGGCGGTGGTGTGGATCAGCACCAGCCAGCCGCGGCCGCGCTTCTCGGCGGTGACGATCGGCGTGCCGTCGGTCAGCCGGGCCCAGGTCTTGTCGGCCAGGTCGGGCGACGGGTCGGCCAGCACCTGGCGCTGGATGCGGACATCGGCCGGGATGGTCAGGCCCTGGAACGGGCTCTTGGCGTCGAACGGCGCCAGCGGCATCGGCTCGGTCCAGGACATGGCGCCGGACAGGGTGCGGTCGCCGAAGCGCAGCGGCACCGGCACCAGCGGGTCGGGATTGGCCGCCAGGATCGGCCCGGCGAAGCGGATCAGGGCGCCGCCGCCCTCCATCCAGCGCTCCGCCGCCTGGCGGTCGGCCTCGGAGGACAGGGTGCCGTCGGGCACCAGCAGGGCGGCCAGCCGGTCGGTCGGCTGGGTGCCGCCCAGGAGGTCGGCGATGCCGCCGCGGCGGATCTCGGCGAAGGGCTCCAGCGCCCGCTGCAGGTAGTAGCTCTCGGTCAGGAGCGGCTGGGCCCGGGCGGTGTCCTGCGGCGCGGCCAGCCCGACCGGCCGGCGGCGCCAGCGCTCGTCGACCAGCACCGTGGCGCCGGCCGTGGTCTCGCCCTCGATCGACACCGCGGCGATGGCGTTGCGCGCGGTCGAGGGCAGCTCGAACCGGGCCTCGGCCTGGCGCTGCCCGGCGGGGAAGCGGACCTCGGTGCGGGCCAGCGGGCGGCCGTCCTCGGCCGCTGCACGCAGCACCAGCGGCACGTCGCCGATGGCGGCGGCGCGCTTCACCGGCACGGTCAGGGCGGTGTCCACCACCTGCGGCGTGCCGACCAGATGCGCCAGGTCGAAGGCCTGCGGCGTCAGCACCTCCAGGCTGCCGAAGCGCTGCAGCCGGGCGGCGAAGTCGCGGACGCCATCCGCCTCCTTCTCCCCGGTGATGCCGTCGCTGGCCCAGACGACATGGGTCGATCCGGGCAGGCGCAGCGCGTCGGCCGCCTTCAGCGCCGCCGCCCGGTCGGTCGGCCAGGGGCTGGGCGCCAGGGTGTCGATCAGGCCGCGGGCCTCGCCCGGGCGCAGCAGGCGGCTCGCCGTCACCGGTTCGCCCGGGGCGGTCGGCGCGGTGGCCAGCAGCACCACGTCGCGGCCCGCCCGCTCGGCCTTGTCGACCGCCGTGCGCAGGGCCTCCTGCCGCTGCGGCCAGCCCTTGCCCGCGGCCCAGCCGTTGTCGACCACCAGCAGCACCGGGCCGCTGCCGGGCAGGGCAGATCCGGGATTCAGCACCGGATGGGCCAGGGCGACGATGATCAGCGCCGCCAGCAGCAGCCGCAGCACCATCAGCCACCAGGGCATCCGCTCCGGCGTCTCCTCCTGCGCCTGCAGGCCCAGCAGCAGGCGGATCGCCGGGAAGCTCAGCCGCCGCGGCGCCGGCGGCGTGACCCGCAGCAGCCAGTAGATCACCGGCAGCAGGATCAGCGCCGCCAGGATGGCGGGCGCCAGGAACACGAGGCCGCCGAGCGTCACCATCTGGCCCTGCCGGTCGCGGCGCCGGACATCACGCCCCACAGGCTCAAGAGCGCCGCCTCGGCCGATTTGTCGGTGCGGTGGATGGCGAAGCTCCAGCCGGCGCGGCGGGCGATCGCCGCCAGCCCGTCCTGGTGCTCGGCCAAGCGCTCGCGATAGGCGTCGCGCACCGACCGGACCCGCGGGATCAGCGCCGATTCGACCTCCTCGATGCCCTCGAAGCGGATGCGGCCCTCGAAGGGCAGCGTCGCCTCGGCCGGGTCGAGGACCTGCAGGATGTGGCCGCGCACGCCTCGCGCGGCATAGGCGGCGACCGAGGCGCCGAACTCGTCGAGCGGAGCCAGGCAGTCGCCCAGCAGCACCATGGCGGCGTGGCGCGGCACCCGCAGCTCCCACGGCACCGCCTTGCTGGCGTCGTCGGAGGTGCCGCGGTCCAGCGCCGCGGCCAGGCGCAGCAGGCTGGCGCGGCCGGTGGCCGGCGGCGTGTCGCCGCCGATCAGCGCCACCCGCTCGCCGGCGCGGTTCAGGAGAGAGGCGAGGGCCAGCAGCAGCACCTCGGCGCGCTCGCGCTTGGTCGGCAGCGACCGGTCGGAGCGGTAGTCCATCGACGGCGAGGCGTCGCGCCACAGCCAGGCGGTCTGCACCGCGGCCCATTCGGTCTCGCGCTGGAACAGCCCCTCGGATTTGCCGGACTGGCGCCAGTCGATCCGGCCGATCGGCTCGCCGGCCTGGTAGCGGCGGAACTGCCAGAAGCTCTCGCCGACGCCGACTCGGCGGCGGCCGTGCACGCCCTGCGCCACGGTCGAGGCGACGCGGTCGGCGGCGATCAGCAGCGGCGGCAGCGTCGCCGCCAGCGCATCGGCGGCCTTGCGCCGCGCGGCGCCGGTCATGGGGGATGAGGAGCCTGCCGCCACCTCGGCCTCAGCCCAGGCGCGCGACCAGCCGCTCGACGACGTCGGCGATGGTGGCGCCATCGGCCCGCGCGGCGAAGGTCAGGGCCATGCGGTGCTGCAGGATCGGGCGGGCCAGGGCGGCGACGTCGTCGACCGAGGGCGACGGCCGGCCGGTCAGGAGGGCGCGGGCGCGGCAGGCCAGCATCAGCGACTGGCTGGCGCGCGGGCCGGGGCCCCAGCCGACCATGCGCTGCACCTCGGGCAGGTCGGTCGAATCGGGGCGGGCGGCGCGGACCAGCGACAGGATCGCCTCCAGCACCGTCTCGCCGACCGGCAGCCGTCGCACCAGGCGCTGGGTCCGCTGCAGCGTGTCGGCGCTGATCACCGCCTCGATCTGGGCCTCGTGGACGCCGGTGGTGGCCAGCAGCATCCGCCGCTCCGACGCCAGGTCGGGATAGCCGACATCGACCTGCATCAGGAAGCGGTCCAACTGCGCCTCGGGCAGGGGATAGGTGCCCTCCTGCTCCAGCGGGTTCTGGGTGGCCAGGACGTGGAACGGCTCCGGCAGCGGCAGGTAGCGGCCGGCGATCGACACCCGGTGCTCCTGCATCGCCTGCAGCAGCGCCGACTGGGTGCGCGGGCTGGCGCGGTTGATCTCGTCGGCCATCAGCAGCTGGCTGAACACCGGGCCGGGAATGAAGCGGAAGCTGCGGCGGCCGGTCTCGCTCTCCTCCAGCACCTCGGAGCCGAGGATGTCGGCCGGCATCAGGTCCGGCGTGCACTGCACCCGCCGCTCCTCGAGGCCCAGCACGGTGCCCAGCGTCTCGACCAGCCGGGTCTTGGCCAGGCCGGGCAAGCCGACCAGCAGCACATGACCGCCGGCCAGGATGGTCACGAGGCTCTGGTCGATCACGTCTTGCTGGCCGAAGATGACCCGGCCGATCATGCTGCGCACGGCGGCCAGCCGCTCCACAGCCGCATCGATGTCGGCTGGGGTGGCCGGGGTGTCGAGCTCGGTCGGGACGGTCGTTTGCATGGGCGTGCCGCTCTGCCGGTGAACTGACGGATCTATTGCAAGAGTATGGCGGAATTGAGCGACGGCGAGTCCAAGAAAACGCAACCGGCCCAGGCGCAGTCTGACGCAGGGCGCCGGACGCAGTCCGGCACGGAAGACGTCGGGGCGGCGCTGGCCGGCGCCCGGCGGGGTCCGACGGTGCAGGACGAGGCTTATGACATCCGCATCGGCCGCGACGGCACCTGGTACTATCACGGCAGCCCGATCCGCCGCCTGCCCCTGGTCAAGCTGTTCGCCACCGTGCTGCGGCGCGACGCCGCCGGCGACTACTGGCTGATCACCCCGGCGGAGCGCGGGCGGATCACGGTCGACGACGCGCCCTTCGTCGCCGTGGCGGTGGAGGCGGCGGGGAAGGGCGAGGACCAGGTCCTGACCTTCCGCACCAATCTCGACCATGTCCGCGAGGCCGGGCCGGAGCATCCGATCCGCGTCACCTTCGCGCCTGACACCGGCGAGCCGTCGCCCTATATCCGGATCGCCGAGGGGCTCGACGCCCTGCTGTCGCGCCCGGTGTTCTACGAGCTGGCCGAGATCGCCGTCAGCCATGACGGCCGGATGGGGGTATGGAGCCACCGGACATTCTTCCCGCTGGACCAGGCGTGAGCGGCGACGGGTCGCCCGCGGCCGACCTGGAGCGGCTGCGGCAGTACCGCCCGCGCCTCTCCCGCGGCGACCACGACCTGAATCCGGACCTGAAGCCTCTGGTGGCGCTGCGGCCGGCTGCGGTGCTGGTGCCGATCGTGCGGCGGCCGGAGGGCGACACCATCCTCCTGACCCTGCGCACGCCGCATCTCAACGCCCATGCCGGCCAGATCGCCTTCCCCGGCGGCGGCGTCGACCCGGGCGATCCCGACCCGCTGGCGGCGGCGCTGCGCGAGACGGAGGAGGAGATCGGCCTGCCGCGGCAGAAGGTCGAGGTCGTCGGCCGGCTCGACACCTATGTCAGCCGCACCGGCTTCGAGATCCAGCCCTTCGTCGGCCTCTTGACCCCGCCCCTGGAGACCGCGCCCGACCCGTTCGAGGTGGCAGAGATCTTCGAGGTGCCGCTGGCCTTCATCCTGGCCCCGGGCAACCCGAAGCGGCACCGCATCACCGTGCAGGGGGTGGAGCGGCAGTACTGGGCCTTCCCCTATCGCGACCGCTATGTCTGGGGCGTGACCGCGGGCATCCTGCGCAATCTCCGCGACGTGCTGCTCGGGACGGCCGAATGACGACACCCCATCGTTTGTCGCCGCTGCCCGGCTGGGCCGCCGACCCCGCCGCCCGGGCGGTGATCGATGCGCTGTCGATCCCCGGCTTCGACCCGCGCTTCGTCGGCGGCTGCGTGCGCAACGCCCTGCTCGGCCGCGACGCCGCGGATGTCGACATCGCCACGCCGCTCAAGCCGCAGGCGGTGATGGTGGCGCTGCGCAACGCCGGGCTCGGCGTGATCCCGACGGGGCTGGAGCACGGCACGGTCACTGCCCGCGCCGGGGGCAAGAGCTTCGAGGTCACGACGCTCCGCGTCGATGTCGAGACCGACGGCCGGCACGCCGTCGTCGAGTTCACCGCCGACTGGCGGGCCGACGCGGCGCGGCGCGACTTCACCATGAACGCGCTGTCGGCCGATCCCGAAGGCGTGGTGCACGATTATTTCGGCGGGGTGGCGGACGCGCTGGCCGGCCGGGTCCGCTTCGTCGGCGACCCGGCGCAGCGCATCGCCGAGGACGCGCTGCGCATCCTGCGCTTCTTCCGCTTCCATGCCCATTACGGCCGGGGCGAGCTCGACCCGCCGGCGCTGGCCGCCTGCGCCGCCGCGGCCGGCAGCCTCGACCGGCTGTCGGGCGAGCGGGTGCGGGCCGAGCTCCTGAAGCTGCTGGCCGCGCCCGACCCGGTGCCGGTGTGGCGGGCGATGGCGGAGACGGACATCGCCTGGCGAGTGATCGGCGAGGATGGCGACATCGCCCGGCTGCAGGGGCTGCTCCGGGTCGCGCCCGACGCCGATCCGCTGCTCCGGCTGGCGGCCCTGCTGCGCGGCGACGCGGCGGCGGTGGCAGCCCGACTGAAGCTGTCGAACGACGAACGCGACCGCCTGGGGGGGCTGCAGGAGAGCGTCCCGGACAAGGCGCCGGACGAAATCGGGGGGCGGCTGCTGCTGTACCGGCACGGTCGCGCCGGCGGCCGCGACCGGCTGCGCCTGGCCTGGGCCGCGGCGCCGAAGCGCTGGAGCTTCAGGCGCGCCCTGGCGGCGCTGGAGAAGGAGCCGGTGCCCGCCCTGCCGGTGCGCGGCCGCGACGTCGTCGCTCTGGGCCTCTCCGGCCCCGCCGTCGGCCGCGCTTTGGCCGAGGTCGAGCGCTGGTGGATCGCCCAGGGCCTGCGCCCCGGCCGGGACGAGAGCCTGGATCGCCTGCGGGAATTGGCGGGGGTTTAGACCAGCGGCCTTGAGATCGGCTCTCCGGCCATGACGGTTTTGGGATTGCGACGAATCCCGTTGCTCAGGCCGCCGACCCCTCCGCCGCCAGCTCGGCCCACAGCGCGTCCGGGATGTCCCGCCGCAGCAGCGCCATGTTGCGGTCGACCTCCTCGGCCGACTGGTGGCCGACGACGACGCTGGCCACGGCCGGGTGGCGCAGCGGAAACTGCAGCGCCGCCGCCGGCAGCGGCACGTCGTGGCGGCGGCACACCGCCTCGATCCGCCGGGTCCGCTCCAGCACCTCGGGCGTCGCCGGCTTGTAGTGGTAGCGCGCGCCCTCGACCGCGCCCGTCGCCAGGATGCCGGTGTTGAACGGCGCCGCCACCAGCACCGAGATCCCGCGCCTCGCGCAGTCGTCCAGGAACGGCACCGAATCCTGCTTCAGCAGGGTGTAGCCGCCGGCCAGCATCATGCAGTCGAACTCGCCGGCCTCGGCGAAGCGCCGGCACACCTCCCAGTTCCCCACGCCGACGCCGATGGCGCCGACCACGCCCCG
Source organism: Inquilinus sp. Marseille-Q2685 (assembly GCF_916619195.1). Classification (NCBI taxonomy): domain Bacteria; kingdom Pseudomonadati; phylum Pseudomonadota; class Alphaproteobacteria; order Rhodospirillales; family Rhodospirillaceae; genus Inquilinus; species Inquilinus sp. Marseille-Q2685. The sequence goes on along the minus strand of NZ_CAKAKL010000004.1, from coordinate 269,476 downwards.
GCTGCGCAGCTCCGCCAGCGCCGGGTAGGCGCCGTCCATCGCCTCGGCGAACCGGGCGTCGTAGGCGTCGCCGAGCAGGTCGGGAGTAACGTCGTGGATGAAGACGATGTCCAGCCGGTCGCGCTTCAGCCGCGCCAGGCTGCGCTCGACCGAGCGCAGGATCCCGTCGCGCGTGTAGTCGAAGCGGTTCTGCCCGTCCTCGGCGGTGCGGCCGGCCTTGGTCGACAGCACATGTTCGTCCCGCGGCCGGTCCGCCAGCGCCGTGCCGAACCGCTCCTCGCTGACCCCGCCGGCATAGAGGGCGGCGGTGTCGAAATGGCGCAGGCCGCGGTCCCAGCAATGGTCGACCAGCGCGGCCACGGCGGCGTCGCCGATCGAGCTGAACAGGCTGCCGCCGCCGATGCCCAGGCGGGACACGCGCAGCTGGGTGCGGCCGACCGGGCGGCGCTCAACGGGGTCGAACATGGCTCTCCTCGGGCTGGGCGGATCCCCGATCTTGGCACCATTTCTCGTCCGAGGGTCCAATAGAGATTCCGCCGCGCATGTCCGACACTTCCGTCGGAACGGCCATCCGGGTCAACGAACATCAAGGGGAGAAACGCGATGAGCGAATCCATACACCCGGTCGTCGACGGCGGCGTGCGTCGCGGGTCCGGCAGCTTCCAGGGCGGCACGCTGACCTGTCTGTGCACCGATCGTCCCGTCAAGGTGCGCATCGAGGGCGACGTCGCCCACAACCACGCCTGCGGCTGCACCAAGTGCTGGAAGCCGCAGGGCGCCGCCTTCTCGGTCGTCGCGGTGGTGCCGTCCGACAAGGTGACGGTGCTGGAGAACGGCGACAAGCTCGCGGTGATCGATCCGAACGCCCTGATCCAGCGGCACGCGTGCAAGCAGTGCGGCGTCCATCTCTACGGGCCGGTCGAGCGCGACCATCCGTTCAAGGGCCTGTCCTTCATCCATCCGGAGCGGTTCGATCACGACGGCTATGCCGAGCCGACCTTCGCCGCCTTCGTCTCCTCGATCATCGAATCCGGCGTCGACCCGAGCCGGATGGAAGGCATCCGGGCCCGGCTGAAGGAGCTCGGGCTGCCGCCCTATGACTGCCTGTCGCCGGGGCTGATGGATTACGTCGCGACCTGGACCGCCAAGCGCTCCGGCGCCCTGCCGGCGTAGCTGCCGATGCCGCGGAGGCCGCCGGGACCCGGCGGCCTCCCGGCCTCACCCTTCCCGCTGCATCCGCTCGCGCCGGGCCAGCTCGGCCTCGGACGGCTCGCCCAGGGCGAAGGATCCGGTCGTCACCTCGCCGGACCGGAGATAGGTGCTCATCACCACCCCGGTGGTCGAGGCTTGGCTGCTCACCAGCGTCAACCCGGCCGGGATGGCGCCGCGGCCGAACAGCCGTTTGCCGCGGCCGAGCACGACCGGGAAGGTCATCAGCCGGAACTCGTCGATCAGGTCGTGCGCCAGCAGGGTCTGGATCAGGTCGGTGCTGCCCTGCAGCAGCAGGGTCGGCCCGGTGTGCCGCTTCAGCCCGGCCACCGCCTCGGCCGCGTCGCCGCGCAGGGCCACGGAGTTCTGCCAGGCCAGGGGCGCGGTCGAGCGGGTGGCGACGTATTTGGTCGCCGCGTTGAACACCTTGCCGATCGGGTCGTCCGCCCCGACATGCGGCCAGTGGGCGGCGAAGATCTCGTAGGTCTTGCGGCCAAGCAGCAGGTCGAAGGGGGCGCCGAAGGTCTCGTCCATCGCCTTGCCCATGGCCTCGTCCCAGTGATGGAACGTCCAGCCGCCCAGCGCGAAGCCGCCGGTCGGGTCCTCCTCCGGCCCGCCCGGGGCCTGCATCACGCCGTCAAGGCTCAGGAACGCGGCGGCGACGACCTTCCTCATCGTGTCTCTCCTGTCGAATGGCGGCGCTTCGCACGCCGGGATCGACCCAAGGACGGCCGGAGAGACGAGGATCCGACATGCCGCCGCTTTTCCCTGGTCCGCCTCAGTCGATCGGCTGGCCGGTGCGGTCGCGCATGGCCAGCAGCGTCAGGGCGCTGACCACGGCGGCCGCGATCACGTAGAAGCTCGGCGCCAGCTTGCTGCCGGTCTCCTCGATCAGCAGGGTGACGATCACCGCCGCGAAGCCGCCGAAGATGGTGACCGCGAAGTTGTAGGCCAGCGACAGGCCGGTCGAGCGCAGCCCGGCCGGGAACTGCTCAGCCAGAAGGGCCGGGGCCGGCCCGGTGAAAGCCGCCAGCAGCAGCCCCAGGATCGCCTGCACCGTGGCCAGCACGGCCAGGGTCGGGGTCGCGTTGACCCAGGCGAACAGCGGCCAGACCAGCACGCCGATGGCGATCGCGGCGGCGAGCAGCAGCCGCTTGCGGCCGACCCGGTCGGACAGCGCGCCGGCCAGCGGGCAGCCCAGCATCAGCACCACGCCGCCGATGGTGGTGGCGACGAAGGCGTCGGCCAGCGGGATGCCCAGCTGCTTCACGGCGTAGGTCGTCATGTAGAACAGCAGCACATAGGTGCAGACCGTCCACAAGATGGTGACGCCGAAGCCCGAGGCGATGCCGCGCGGATGCTCGGCCAGGGCGTCGCGCAGCGGCGACTCGCTCTTGCGGATGCGGTCGTCGGTGAAGACCGGCGTCTCGTCGATCCGGGCCCGGATGTAGAAGCCGACCGGGCCGATCAGCAGGCCGAACAGGAACGGCACGCGCCAGCCCCAGCTGTCGATCGCCGCCGGGTCCAGCGCCTGGGTGACGATGGTGCCGCAGACGCCGCCCAGCACCACGGCCAGGGCCTGGCTGGTCTGCTGCCAGCTGGCGTAGAAGCCGCGCTTCCGCGGTGGCGCGTATTCGATCAGGAAGGCGGTGGCGCCGCCGATCTCGCCGCCGGCGGAGAAGCCCTGGATCAGCCGGGCCAGCACGATCACCAGCGGCCCGACGATCCCGGCCTGGGCATAGGTCGGGGCGAAGCCCAGCAGCGCCGTGCCGATCGCCATCAGCAGGATGGTCAGGGTCAGCGCCGCCTTGCGCCCGGCGCGGTCGGCATAGACGCCCAGCACCACGGCGCCGACCGGGCGCATGAAGAAGCCGACGCCGTAGGTGCCGACGGTCAGCAGGATCGACGTCAGGTCGTCGCCGGCGGGGAAGAACAGCCGGGCGATGATCGGGGTGAAGAAGCCGTAGACCGTGAAGTCGAACCACTCGAGCCCGTTGCCGATCGTGGCCGCGGCGATGGCGTGCCGCCGCTCTCCCTCGCGAAGGCCAATGGGACTCGAAGCCTGAACCGTCATTCCTGCGCCTCCCGTGGGACTGCCGTCCATGTCGGGGCGCAGTTCACGTCGGCCTCGATGCGCTGTCCACCCGGCAAATGCGCAGCGCCGGGCTGCGGCACGTTCAGGGCCAGGCCACCAGCGGCGGCAGCGACATCAGGATCGCCTCGGTGTTGCCGCCGGTCTTCAGTCCGAAGGTGGTGCCGCGGTCGTACAGCAGGTTGAACTCGACGTAGCGGCCGCGGCGCTGCAGCTGGTAGGCCCGCTGCTCCTCGGTCCAGGGCCGGTCCATGTGGCGGCGGACGATGCGCGGATAGGCGTCGAGGAAGGCGAGGCCGACATCGCGGGTGAAGGCGAAGTCGGCGTCCCAGTCGCCGCTGTCGAGATTGTCGTAGAAGATGCCGCCGACGCCGCGCGGCTCGTCCCGGTGCGGCAGGAAGAAGTACCGGTCGCACCATTCCTTGAAGCGCGGGTAGTAGCCGGGGTCGTGCCGGTCGCAGGCGGCCTGCAGCGCGGCGTGGAACTCGGCCGTGTCGGCCTCGTCCGGCACCATCGGCGTCAGGTCGGCGCCGCCGCCGAACCAGCCGACCGAGGTCTCGATCCGCCGCGTGTTCATGTGCACCGCCGGCACCAGCGGGCTCTGCAGATGCGCGACCAGGCTGATTCCCGAGGCCCAGAACCGGCCGTCGCCCTCGGCGCCCTTGATCTGCGCCCGGAACGCCTCGGAGAACTCGCCATGCACGGTCGAGATGTTGACGCCGACCTTCTCGAACACCCGGCCGCGCATGATCGACATCACTCCGCCGCCGCCGCCCGGCCGGTCCCAGGCCTTGCGCTCGAAGCGGCCCGGCGGCCGGTCCGCGAGGGGGCCGGCATAATCGTCCTCGATCGCCTCGAAGGCGGCGCAGATCCGGTCGCGCAGCGCCGCGAACCAGGCGGCGGCTTCGGCCTTGCGGGAGTCGGTCAGGTCGGGTGTCGGGCTCATGCGGCGGACCTTCGTTGCAGCGCCGGCACCATAGGATGCGCGCCATGGGCGGGAAATGGCCATCCGCGCCGCAGGGCGTCTCAGGGCCCGGCGCCGGTCTGGCGAATCGCCTCGCCCAGCACCATCGCCGCCGCGGTCGCGACGTTGATCGAACGCGCCTCCGGCCGCAGCGGGATGACGATGCGGGCATCCGCCGCAGCATGCACCTCGTCCGGCACGCCGGCGCTCTCACGCCCGACCATGATCCGGTCGGTGGGGGCGAAGGCGAAGCCGGCATAGGGCTGGCTGGCCTTCGTGGTCAGCAGCACCAGCCGCCCGGCATGGGTGGTCTCGGCGTAGCGCCGCCAGCTGGTCCAGCGCGTGAGATCGAGGAAATCCGCGTAGTCCATGGCCGCGCGCCGCAGCCGCCGGTCGTCGACCAGGAAGCCGCAGGGCTCGATCAGGTCGACGGCGACGCCGAGCGCCGCCGCCAGCCGCATCATCGTGCCCGCATTCTGCGGGATATCGGGTTCGTAGAGGACAAGGCGCATAGGGGGCCGCGGTGCTGCGTCGCTGTGTGGTTCTAGCGAATTGCAAGGGTCGGAATGGCATTGTATAGACCCGAGGCCGCCTCCTGCCCGGAATCCGGGCCGAAGCCAGCTCGGGAGGCGCGGGGGAACATAAGGTCGACCAAGAAGGACCGTTGCAACAATGTCGGATACCACCCTCCAGGGCACGCCGGGCCCGAGCCATACGCCGACCGGGGATCACGCATCCGGGGAGGGGGGCACTCGACGCGACTTCCTGTATCTCCTGACCGGCGCGGTGGGCGCCGTCGGCGTCGCCAGCGTCGCCTGGCCGCTGATCGACAGCATGAACCCGTCGAAGGACGTCCTGGCCCTGGCGACGATCGACGTCGACCTGGCGCCGGTGGCGGTCGGCCAGTCCCTGACCGTGAAGTGGCGCGGCAAGCCGGTGTTCATCCGCCACCGGCCGGAAGACCAGATCAAGGCGGCCGAGGAAGTCCCGCTCAGCCAGCTGCCGGACCCGCAGCCCGATTCGGCGCGCGTGCAGAAGCCGGAATGGCTCGTGGTCGTCGGCGTCTGCACCCATCTCGGCTGCATCCCGCTGGGCCAGAACCCGGGTGAGAACCGCGGGCCCTTCGGCGGCTGGTTCTGCCCCTGCCACGGGTCGATCTACGACACCTCCGGGCGCATCCGGCAGGGCCCGGCACCGCTGAATCTCGAGGTGCCGACCTACGCCTTCACCGCCGACACCAAGATCAAGATCGGCTGAGCCGCTCGCTCCGGAGACTTGCCATGGCCCACGCCTCAGCCCAACCGACCCATTTCAAGAACCCGGCGATCCGCTGGATCGATTCGCGGCTGCCGATCTTCTCGATGATGTACAAGGAGTACGGCGAATACCCGGCTCCGCGGAACTTCAACTACCTTTGGAACTTCGGCGCCATCGCCGGGATGATGCTGGTGATCATGATCGCCACCGGCCTGTTCCTGTCGATGCAGTACACGCCGCATGTCGATTTCGCCTTCCAGTCGGTCGAGCGCATCATGCGCGACGTCAATTACGGCTGGCTGATGCGCTACATCCACGCCAACGGCGCGTCGATGTTCTTCATCGCCGTCTACATCCACATCTTCCGCGGCCTGTACTATGGCTCCTACAAGAGCCCGCGCGAGCTGGTGTGGATCTTCGGCGTGCTGATCTTCCTCCTGATGATGGCCACCGCCTTCATGGGCTATGTGCTGCCCTGGGGCCAGATGAGCTTCTGGGGCGCCACCGTCATCACCAACCTGTTCTCGGCCATCCCGCTGGTCGGCGAGAACATCGTCACCTGGCTGTGGGGCGGCTTCGCGGTCGACAACCCGACGCTGAACCGCTTCTACTCGCTGCACTTCCTGCTGCCCTTCGTGATCCTCGGCGTCGTCATCATCCATGTCGGCGCCTTCCACATCACCGGCTCGAACAACCCGTCGGGGATCGACCCGAAGGGGCCGCAGGACACGCTGCCCTTCCACCCGTACTACACGGCCAAGGACAGCTTCGGCATCGCCGTGTTCCTGATCTTCTACGCCTTCATCGTGTTCTTCGCGCCGAACCTGATGGGGCATGCCGACAACTACATCCAGGCCAACCCGCTGCAGACGCCGGCGCATATCGTCCCGGAATGGTACTTCCTGCCGTTCTACGCGATCCTGCGCTCGATCACCTTCAGCCTGTTCGGCATCCCGGCGAAGCTGCTCGGCGTCATCGCCATGTTCGGCGCCATCGCCATCCTGTTCGTGCTGCCCTGGCTCGACACCAGCCGGGTGCGCAGCGCCCGGTTCCGGCCGATCTACCGCTGGTGCTTCTGGCTCCTGGTCGCCTCGGTGATCGGCCTCGGCTACGCCGGGTCGCAGCCCCCGGAAGGGCTGCCGGTGCTGATCGGCCAGGTCGGCATGGTCTACTACTTCCTGCATTTCCTGGTGATCCTGCCGATCCTGGGCAAGATCGAACGGCCGCTGCCGCTGCCGCGCAGCATCAGCGAATCCGTCCTCGGGCCGTCGGCCGCTACGACTACGGTGAAGGCGTGACCATGCCGCTCCTCGACAAGATCATGCTCAGATCCGCCCTCACCGCCGCGGCCGTCCTGCTGGCGCTTGGCGCCGGCCTCCCGGCCCAGGCGGCGGAGGAGGGGGCCGAGCCGCCGGCCCAGAACTGGACCTTCGGCGGCTTCTTCGGCACCTTCGACCGGGCCTCCGCCCAGCGCGGCTTCCAGGTCTACAAGGAGGTCTGCTCGACCTGCCACTCGATGCATCTGATGTCCTACCGCGATCTCAGCGGGCTGGGCTTCAGCGAGGACGAGGTCAAGGCGATCGCCGCCGAGTACAAGGTGGCGGACACCAACGACGCCGGCGAGCCGATCGAGCGCACGGCGCTGCCCTCGGACCGGTTCCACAACCCGTTCCCGAACGACAAGGCGGCGGCGGCGGCCAATGGCGGCAAGGTGCCGCCAGACCTGTCGCTGATGGCCAAGGCGCGCGGCGCGGGCGGCGAGACCGACGGCCCGAACTACATCTTCGCCTTCCTCACCGGCTTCCACGACGCGCCGGAAGGCTTCCAGGTGCCGGACGGGCTGAACTACAACGCCTATTTCCCGGGTCACGTGACGGCGATGCCGAACATCCTGACGGATGGCGCGGTGACCTACACCGACGGCACCGAAGCCAAGCACGAGCAGATGGCCTGGGACGTCGTCAACTTCCTGATGTTCACGGCCGAGCCGTCGCTGGAGGAGCGCAAGCACACCGGCGTCAAGGTGATCTTGTTCCTGATCATCTTCGCCGGGCTGCTGTACTCGGTGAAGCGCAAGGTCTGGGCCAACGCCCACTGATCCTCGCGTGGATAGGGCTTGCACGGGGCGGTGCTTGCACCGCCCCGTGCTATTTTGGGCAGGTGTTCCATCCGGGAGGGCGCCATGGACCGGACCGAGACCCGACCGCTCGAACTGCCGCCCGCGATCCGCGGGCTGAACCTGTTCACGACCGACCGCGACCTGCAGCGCCGCCTGGCCCGGCGCAGCCCGGACCTGCTGCCGCGCTTCGGCGACCGGCTTGCCGAGTTCGGCGCCTGGGTCGGCGAGGCGGTGGAGGCGCAGGCCGACTACACCAGCCGGCACGCCCCGCCGCGGCTCGAAAGCCATGACGGCGCCGGCGCGCCGGTCGGCCGGGTGGTGCTGAACGCCGAATACCGCGCCTGCCACGCCGATGCCTATCGCCGCGGCATCATCGGCCTGGCCTTCGGGCCGGAGGGCGCGCCGCATCTGCTGTCCTTCGTCATGGGCGGCGTGCTGTCCCAGGCCGACGTGTCGCTGCACTGCCCGGTGACGCTGACCGGCGCCGTCGCCTGGGTGCTCGACCGGTTGGCTCCGGATCCGGTGCGCAGCCGCTGGCTGCCGCTCCTGACCCGGATGGACGGCCAGGCGCTGTCCGGCGGCACCTGGGCGACCGAGCTGCATGGCGGCACCGATGTCGCCGCCACCACCACGGTGGCCGAGCCGGACGGCGCGGCCTGGCGCCTGACCGGGCTGAAATGGTTCACCAGCAATGCCGGGGCCGGGGCGGCGCTGGCCACCGCCCGGCCGCGCGGCGCGCCGGACGGGGCGCGCGGCCTGGGCTGCTACCTGGTGCCCTCGGTGTTGCCGGATGGCACGCCGAACCGGCTGCATGTCCGCCGGCTGAAGGACAAGGTCGGCACCCGCGGCCTGGCCACCGGCGAGACCGTGCTGGATAGCGCCTGGGCGGTCGAGGTGGCGCCGCCGCCGCACGGCCTGAAGGCGATGCTGGAGGCGCTGGAATACAGCCGGGTGCACAACGCCTTCGGCGCCGCCGGGCTGCACCGCCGCGCCTTGCTCGAATCGCTGGCCTGGACCAGCCACCGTCGGGTCGGCGGCACGCTCCTGCGCAGCACGCCGATGATGCGCGACGCGCTGCTGGACCTCGCCGCGGCGCAGGAGGCCTCGGCGGCGCTGGCCTTCGAGGCCGCCATGGCCTTCGAGGCGCCGGGCGAGGATCCCGCGGTCGAGGGCTGGCGCCGCGCCGCGGTGGCGCTGGCCAAGTACTGGACCGCGGCCGAGGCGACCGCGGCGGCCGCCCAGGCGGTCGAGATCGTCGGCGGCAACGGCTACACCGAGGAATGGCCGACGGCCCGGCTCTACCGCGACGCCCTGGTCACCGCGGTGTGGGAGGGGCCGGCCAATGTCCAGGCGCTGGAGTTCCTGCGCGCCACCATCGGCAAGCTGCCGGGCGACCGGGCGCTGCTCGACCGGGTCTCCGGCATTCTCGATTCGGCGCCCGGGGCGCTGCGGCCGATCGCCGTGCGGCTGCGCCCGGTGCTCGACGGCTGCCGCGCCGGCTTCGCCCATCTGCGGGCACGGCCGGAGGACGGGCCGCGCCTGGCCCGGCGGCTGATGCATCCTGCGGCGGAGCTGCTGGCCGCGGCCCTGATGCTGGAGGAGGCGGCAGCTGATCTCCCCGAGGGTGACCGGCGCAAGGCGCTGATGGCCGGCCGCTTCGCCGCCCGCTTCGACCCGCAGGGGACGGTGGACCTCGCCGAGGATCCGCTGCATGCCCTGTTCGACGACATCATCGGCTACGGACTCTGCCCCGCATGACCCCTCTCTCGGTTTCCGCCCACGACGTGCTGGCCTTCTGGTTCGAGGAATCCGGGAAGGAGCGCTGGTTCTCCGGCGACGCCGGCTTCGACGCCGAGATCCGGGCCCGCTTCCTGACCCTGCACGAGGAAGCGGCGGCCGGCCGGCACGACGACTGGGCGGCGTCGCCGCTCGGCGCCGTCGCGCTCTGCATCCTGCTCGACCAGCTGCCGCGCAACCTGTTCCGCGGCACGCCGCGCGCCTTCGCCACCGATCCGAAGGCGCTGGCCGTGGCCAAGGCGGCGGTCGAACAGGGCTTCGACCGGGACCCGGCGCTGACCGACGACCACCGGCTGTTCCTGTATCTGCCCTTCGAGCACAGCGAGGATCTGGCCGACCAGCGGCGCAGCCTGGAGCTGCAGACGGCCGGCATCGCCGATCCGGAGTATGTCGACTACGCCCGGCGCCACCTCGCGGTGATCGAGCGCTTCGGCCGCTTTCCGCACCGCAACGCCATCCTCGGCCGGGCCAGCACGCCGGAGGAAGAGGTGCATCTGGCCGAGCACGGGGGCTTCTGATGGCGGCGATCACCGGGCTCGACCACGTCATCCTGGCGGTGTCGGCGCTGGATGCGGCGCGCGACACCTGGCGCCGCCTCGGCTTCACCGTGACGCCGCGCGGCCGCCACATCGGCTGGGGCACCGCCAACTACTGCGTCATGCTCGAGGCGGATTACATCGAGCTGCTCGGCGTGCTCGACCCGAGCCAGTTCGACAACGGCCTCGGCGAGCGCCTGGCCCGGGGCGGGGAAGGGCTGCTGGGCATCGCGCTCGCGACCCGTTCTGCCGATTCGGCCGCCGCCGCCTTCGAGGCTGCGGGAGCGGGGGGAGAGCCGGCGCGGGATCTGGCCCGGCTGCTCGATCTGCCGGAAGGGCCGGTGCAGCCCTCCTTCCGGCTCGCCTATCCGGCTCGGCGCGACGCCTTCGGCCTGTCGCTCTTCGCCACCGAGCACCGGACGCCCGCGCTGCTGCGCCGGCCGGAATGGGAGCGCCACGCCAACGGCGCGACCGGGATCCTGCGGCTCGGCCTGCCGGCGCCCCTTGCAGACTCCGCCCTGGCCGCCTGGGCGGCGCTGGACGGGGCGCGGCAGGACGGTGATTCGGTCGTGATCGGCGGCTTCGCCCTCGGCGCCGGCGCCGAGCCGATGCTGCACATCGCCACCGGCGACCTCGACGCCTGCGAAGCGGCGCTGCGGGCCGGCCATGTCGCCCATGCCCGGCATCCGGGCGAGGTGCGGGTGCCGCCTTTGCCGGGAACCGGCCTGGCGCTGCGATTCGCCGGCTGAGGGCCCCGGCGTCCATGGCGTGACGCCGGATCCGGCCTGCGGGCCGGGACCACGATCGCAGTAGTATTATCGGTCATCTTTGTTCATGCTATGTTCCATGGACGCGACGCAGACCGATCGGACATCGGAGGCCGCGCCCGCTCTTCAGGAGGAGCGGGCGGCACGGCATCTGCGCATGCTCGCCCGGGCGGCGGACGTCCATATGGAGATCATCGAGGCCACCCGCACCGAAGCGGTGGAGGCGCCGCAGCCCGGCGTCGACTATGGCCAGCGGATCGCCGTCGTCACCCGGTCGCTGCGTCTGACCCTGCTGCTGGAGGACAAGCTGTCGCGGCAGGCGGAGGAGAAGCGCAAGGCGGCGGCGCAGCGGGAGGCGGCGCAGGAGGACTGGCACGGGCTGCGGGTGAATCTCGCGATGATGGCGGCGGCCTATGAGGCGTCCGGGGACGGCGAGGAGGCCGACCGCCGTGAAGCCGAGATGCATGAGCGGCTGGAGCGGCCGGAGGTGGTGGAATTCATCGAGGCCAGCCGTCCGGAGGTGGCGGTGGCGGCGCTGTGCCGGCGCTGGGGCTATCCGGTGCGGGTGGAGCAGTGGCTGGAGATGGCCGACGAGGCGATGGAGGAGCTCGGCTTCCTGCCGCCGCAGGCCGGCGAGGACGCCGACGATCCGCCGGAGCCCCGCTCGGCCGCCCCTGCCCGCCGCAAGCCGCCGGACACCGGGTAGACGCGATCCCTCCAGCTGTCATTGCCGGGCTTGACCGGCAATCCAGAAAATGTCGACGCATCTCTGGATGCCCGACCTCAGGCACATCAGCTGGGGAACGGGAACTGGTTCGCGTGCCGCGAACCCGACCTGCGAAACCGGTTCCCTTTCGCCTCTCCCGCCTCGCGGGAGGGGCCGGAGGCGCTTGCGTCTCCGGGTGAGGGGCATTTGTCGAGGCCGGGATCCGCCGTCACCCGGCCGTCCCGCGGATGCTCGTCGTCCCTGTCAGGCCATGATGCGGCCGGACCTCGATTCGTCTCGCATCTAGCCGTCCACCCGGCCGACCGAGGCGACCGGCGCTTCCTCGGTCAGCTGCCGGAACTGCCGGTCGATCGTCTCGACCCGGCGCTTGAACTCGGTCCGGTCGCGGCCGGCCAGGGTGGTGCCGGTCGGCAGGTCGACGCTCAGCGGGTTCACTTGGCTGCCGGCGACCAGCACCTCGTAGTGCAGATGCGGGCCGGTCGCCATGCCGCTGGAGCCGACATAGCCG